>JADGAO010000069.1:12995-13840 GCA_015231995.1 Nitrospinota bacterium
CTCGTCACTCGCGCTTTAGTTGCGCTCACTCTTCTCATTCTCGCCGGCATTTTCATGGCTCTTTCAGCCTGCTCCACTTCCGAGAGCAAAGTCACATTCACGGCGGGCGGCCCAGGCTCGCCCACGGCCGCAGGCGGCGATGGCGAGGTCATACTGGAATGGTCCGCCGTGACAGGAGCCTCCAGCTACAAAATATACTGGAACAACAAAGGCGGAGTCAGCAACGCCGACGCAAGCCTCACGGAGACCTCCACCACCTACACCCACACAGGGCTGACCAACGGGACGATGTATTTTTACAGGATCAGCGCGGTGACGGGGGGCGGGGCGGAAAGCCCTTTGTCCGACGAAACGTCTGCGACGCCGCGCCAGCCCAAACCCGCTACCCCGACAGGCTTGGCCGCCACGGCCGCTTCAGGGCAGGTGACGCTTACATGGAACGCGGCGGCGCGCGCGGCGTCATACAAGATTCACTGGAACACGACAGGCTCGGTTACGGCGGCGGATAACGCTATTGTGGCCGGTGGACTCGCTCATACGCACGCTGAATTGACCAACGGGACGACCTATTATTACAGAGTCGGCGCCGTAAACGACACCGGAGAAAGCGACCTGTCCGCCGAGGTTTCGGCCACTCCTTCGGGCGACGGCGGCGGGGATAACGGCGGCGGCAACGATTATAACGCCGGGGAGTGGTACAGCTTCGACACCGGCGGCAAGTCGAACTGGAGCAGGGGCACAATCACCTTCTCCATCACCGGCCTTGCGTACAACGCCATTCCTACAGGCGCCGGAAGGGATTTCTTCCTGTTCATGGCAAAGCTCACCGGCGGCGGCGGGCAGGA
>JADGAO010000006.1 GCA_015231995.1 Nitrospinota bacterium
TTTTCACTTCCCTGGCGTTGTACATCCGCAGAACCAGCTTGTCGCTGTAGAAATACGAGAAGAAATTCATCACCAAAGCCATGATGAAGGCGATTTTCATTCCGCTTTGACCACCCAGCGCGGCTCCCACAAAAACAAAAAGCAGGGTCATCGCCGTAAGAAGCAAAGCGGTTCGGAACGTGTTCATTTCAGCCAGCAACCTCCAAAAACACTGACACTGTGTTGAATAACAAAACTATTTTCTTACGTTCATATATAAGATTGGGCATGGCGGTTGTCAATGTCGGTCATCGAAAATCATGATTCCAGGCGTTGGGGTCTTCATGATTCTGGCCGTCCGGGGTGTTCTTCACCCCGCCGTCTTCCCACGCTCATCAGGACAAGCTCTCGACTGAAGGATCATAGTATAATAGAACATTCTTTTTGATGGATTCTTCACTTCGCTCAGAATGACAATCTGAGGAAGTCCTCGACTGAAGCAAGGCTGTCATCCTGAAGGAGCTTTGCGAATGAAGGATCAAAGTATAATAGAATATTCGTTAGATGGATTCTTCGGCTTCGCCTCAGAATGACAATGCTAACGCCACCCTCATCTCCTCGGCCTGAACATCACCATCGAAAGAGGCGGAAGCGTGATCTTTATCGAGTGGGGCAATCCGTTCCACGGCTGGTCATCCGCCCACACGCCACCGGCGTTGCCGAGGTTGGAGCCGTAATAGGCCTCCGAGTCGGAGTTTATGACCTCTTCGTAATAAACTCTCTCCGGCGCGCCGATGCGGTAGTCCCACCTCGGCACGGGCGTAAAGTTGAACGCGAATATGGTATGGTCGCGTTTGTCTTTGGCTTTTCTTAAAAAGGCGACTATGGAGGATTCCCAGTCGCGGAAATCTATCCACTCGAACCCTTCGTATGAGAAATCCACCTCCCACATGCTTCTCTCGCGCTGGTAGGCGTGGGCCAGGTCGGCCATGTATCTCTGCAGACGGGCGTGGGGAGCGTATTGCAACAGGTTCCAGTCCACGGACTTGTCGTGATCCCACTCGCCCCACTGGCCGATGTCGCCGCCCTGGAAAATAAGCTTTTTCCCCGGTTGGGCGAACATGTACCCGAACATGAGCCGGAGGTTGGCGAACTTCTGCCACGAATCGCCCGGCATCTTGCCGATGAGCGAGCCTTTGCCATGCACGACCTCGTCGTGGCTTAACGGGAGGACGAAGTTCTCGTGGAATGCGTATAGCATGGCGAATGTCAGGTTGCTGTGGTGATGTTTGCGGTAGATCGGCTCCTTGCTGAAATAGTCGAGCATGTCGCTCATCCAGCCCATGTTCCACTTCATCGTGAAACCAAGCCCGCCCAGATACGTCGGGCGCGACACGCCGCTCCATGACGTGGACTCTTCGGCCAGCGTCACCACCCCCGGGTAGCGTTCATGCACGAGGATGTTCATTTTTTTAAGAAGCTCGATGGCCTCCAGGTTCTCTTTACCGCCATACTGGTTGGGAAGCCACTCGCCTTCTTCTTTGGAATAATCGAGGTATAGCATGGAGGCCACCGCATCCACCCGCAGGCCGTCGAGATGGTAGTATTCGAGCCAGAAGAGCACCGATGACAGAAGAAAGTTGGAGACCTCCGGCCTGCCGTAGTTGAAGATGAGCGTGCCCCAATCCTTGTGTTCGCCTTTGCGAGGGTCTTCGTGCTCGTACAACGCCGTGCCGTCGAACATGCGAAGGGCGAAACCGTCTTTCGGAAAATGCGCCGGCACCCAGTCCATTATCACGCCTATCCCGTGGTTGTGCATGAAATCCACGAAATACTTGAAATCGTCCGGCTCGCCATGTCGCGATGTGGGCGAGAAATAGCCCGTGACCTGATATCCCCACGAGCCGTCGAACGGGTGTTCGGTGATGGGCATAAGCTCTATATGCGTGTAGCCCTGCCGTTTGACATACTCGGCCAGCATCGGGGCCACGTCCCGGTAGGAGAGCCACTGGCTTCCGTCAAGGCTTCTGGCCCACGAGCCGAGATGGACTTCATAAACGGCGAATGGGCGTTCCAGGTAGTTGGTCTTCGACCTCGTTTGAATCCACTCTTCGTCGTCCCACGGGTACTCGACATGATCCCAAACCACGCTGGCTGTTTTTGGGCGCAATTCGGAGAAATACGCGTATGGGTCGGACTTGAGGAATATGTCGCCGTTCTGCGCCTTGACTTCGTATTTATAAACAGTCCCCTGGCCGAGGCCCGGCATGAAAATCTCCCACACCCCGGAACTGCCAAGCGAGCGCATAGCGTGGCTCCGTCCGTCCCAGTTGTTAAAATCGCCAGTCACCGAAACCCTGCGCGCGTTCGGGGCCCACACGGCGAATCTTACGCCGGTGACGCCGTCAACCGTCATGATGTGCGCGCCGAGCTTTTTGTGTATCTCGTAATGGTTGCCTTCGTTGAACAGATAAAGGTCCATTTCGCCTAGCTGTGGGAGGAAACTGTATGGGTCGCGGTTGATAGAGGTTTCGCCCCGGTAGTTGACCGAATGCAGGTCGTAGGCGAAAACTTTCCTGCCGGGAATGAACACCTCGAAAAATCCGTCGTTGTGCGTCCTGGTCATCAGGTTCCGGTCGGCCCGGTTATGGATGTCCACCACGGCCATTTCCGCAGTGTCCGGGGAGAATGCGCGGACGACTACGCCGCCGTCGGTTTCGTGTGGGCCGAGGATTGTGTACGGGTCGTGATGATCGGCGTAGACGATCCTGTCAATGTCGTGTTTTGGAGTAACAGGCTTCATGACAGGTTTTTCTCGTTTAATTAATCCACTGTATGAGTAATATTACAGCCTATACAGGGATGATGACAAGGAAATCAGGGAGGAAATCGGGGAGGCCGGGAAATGAGGCCGCAAAGTTGCGTAGTCATGGGAGCTGGAAATAGACATGATTGTGGCAAAGGTGTATGTTTTGTGAAACAAAAGGGCTTCAGCAATGCAAATGCCTAACTATCAGGCCGCTATAATTCGGGAAAACAAAATCACCGATTATCTGCTCTCATTGACCCATCCGGTTGGACGTTTCAAGGCCCGTTTTTGGATGAAGTTCGGCTTTACATCCAGCCGACATGAGGCGCTGATAGACGCTTTGCGAAAACACGCTTACAATGATTACGTGAAAAGTGAAAATACGGGATTTGGCGTTCGCTACCTAATCGAGGCGCCGTTAAACGCGCCCGATGGGAGAAGCCCCGTTGTGCGCTCTGTATGGTTTGTTGAACAAAACGGAACGATACCCGTTCTCATAACAGCCTACCCAGCGTGAAGGAGGATGAAATGACCGCAGAGTTGGACAGCGTGGTTTTGAATGTGGATATGCCTGAATATGGGCTACTGAACGGCGACATAGGCGTGGTGGTTCTGGTTCACCAGGAAGGCTCTGGTTACGAGGTGGAATTCGCTACTCTGGACGGGGAGACAGTGGCTGTAGTTACTCTGATGGCGAGCCAGATACGGCCCATCGCCCATCGTGAGATAGCCCACGCCCGCGCTGTGGCGTAACAGGCTGGATTAAAATCCCTTCCCCCTGCGACGAGACCTTTGCATAACCCCCAAAACGCCCCACAAATTGATGCTCGGCGGGGTGTTCTTCACCCCGCCGTCTTTGTTTATCAAAGCGTCTCAAGATTAAGAGTCCGAGGTGAAAAACACCTCGGACAGCAACCAGTGGGTTATTCAAAAGCTCTCCCCTCGGCAGGCTCCCTTTTATTTTTCGCTGAAAGCGGGTAGTATTCTTCTTATTCTCCCGGAGCGGTGTCATGAGTGAAACCGGCGAGGAAAAAGAGGCGATCGAGCTGATCGCCGAGGCCGAAAAAGAGATACGCGCCCGTATTGACGCGGCCCGCCGAGCGGCCAAGCATATCGTCACCGAAGCGGAAACACAGGCCGCCCAGGCCGTCCGCGCAAAAGAGGCCGAGCTTAAGGCCCTGGAGATGGCGGGCTATTCTGGCGGGAACAGACCAGACGCGGGCGGCGAGGCCGTTACGATACCAGCTCCGCCCAAAGAGCTTGTGGACAGGCTTGCGATGGAGCTTTTCACCCGCATCATTGGCGAAACCGCGAAAGGCCAGCGATGATAGCCCCCATGGCGCGAGCGAGGATCGTGGGGCCGAAAAGCGTTGCGCCCAGGGTCGTCTCCGCCGTTCACAAGCTCGGCTTTTTTCACCTGACCATCCCAAGGGAAGACCCTCTGCTGGAGCGATCGAAATCTTTGACCTCGCTCTCCATCGAGAGCGAGAATAAAAAACTTCAGCTCGCCGAAAGCCTGCTCGCGGACATTATGGAGGCCCTGTCGCGTCTTCCTTCCGCGGCCTCCACGTCTGTCCCAGACGCCTGCGAGATCAAAGACGACGACGAATGGCTTTCCGAAGCTCACGGCGGCCAGCTGGGGCGGGTCGTCCGCGAGATTCTGGAGATAACCCGCGATTACGCCGATCTTGAGGCGGAGATCAAAGAGGTGCGCCTCTACCGCGACCTGTTCGAAGAGTTCGAGCCGCTGTTGGCGAAGGTGGGCGCGTTCCGTGGAATGGAGATATCCGGCGTGACGCTTTCTTCGGGCTATGCGGATGTTTTCGAAGACATGAAGAGAACGTTGGAGGAAGTGACCTCCGGCGCGTGCGCGGTGTTCAAGGGGAAGGAGGAGGAGCGGGGGCTTGCGGCGCTTCTTTTGTATCCCGAATCTTTTTCCGGCGATGTGAAACGGCGAGTCCTGGGCAACAAGGTCCGGCAGGTCAAACCGCCGGATAAATATGAGAGAGGCTCGTTCGCCTCTACCCTCAAGGCCCTTTTCATGCGGGAGCGGGAGATAGATTCGGAGATAAAACGCATCCGGTCGCGCCTTGAGGAGTTGGCGAACGGTTACTTGGCGCCGCTTGCGATGGCGGCGGACGCGCTTAAAAGGATCATGGGGCCACTGCGAACGCAGGACTCCGTCGCAGGGTCGGATATGTCATTCTGGTTTTCGGGATGGGTTCCCGAGGCCGACCTTGCGCGATTGAAAAAAACGCTCGATGACGAATTCGGCGGATCGGTGGTTTTATATTCCAAAAAACCTTCGAGGGCGGAATATTCCTCGACTCCTGTGAAACTAGTCAACCGCCGATGGGCAAGGCCGTTCGAGCGGCTTATACAACTATATTCGCCTCCGGTGTACGGTACGGTGGATCCGACGGCGGTATTTGCGGTGACCGGGCCGCTTTTTTTCGGCCTGATGCTCGGCGACATCGGATACGCGCTTTTTCTGCTTGCGATCGCGTGGGGCCTCAAGCGTTTTATTCCGCGCGACCCGCTTTCGTCCGACCTGTCCGGGATCGCCGTGAACTGCGCGTTGTGGACGGCGTTTTTCGGAGTGGTGTTCGGGGAATTTTTCGGCGGGGTCAGCGCGTGGACTCCGCTCATCCACAGGAAGGAGGACGCCATAACCTTCCTTGCCATGATGATAGCTCTTGGGGGGGCGCATCTCTGCCTGGGGTCGCTTATCGGGGCATACTCGGAAATGAGACTGGGCTCAATGAAAAAGGCGATCGAAAAACTCGCCGACTTCGCCTTCATAGCGTCCCTGTTTATCGCCGGGTGGGGCGGTTGGGCGGGTTACGGAACTCCGTTTGTCTTGCTTCCGCTAGTCCCGCTGGCCGTGCGGGTAGCGGTCGCGGGCGTTTCGGAGGGCGGGTTGGAGGCTCCACGGATACTCTCCAACATCCTTTCATACTCGCGCCTTATGGCGATCGGGTTGGCGTCGGTGATACTGGCCGACATGGCCAGGGACATTTACGGCGCGTCGGAATGGGCTATCATCGGCGTGGCGGGGGCTGTCTCGATACACGCGATCAATTTCGTCATGGGCGTTTACGCTCCGGCCATACAGGCGGTGCGTCTTCATTACGTGGAGTTTTTCGGCAGGTTTTACACTGCCGGCGGCGCGCCTTATTCGCCGCTGAAATCAAACTGAACACTCGAAAAGGGGGAGTAAATGGAATACGACCTGAAAACGTTGAGCGCGGCGCTGGCGATAGGCCTTAGCGCGTTCGCCACCGCATACGCGCAGGGCAGGATAGGCTCTGCGGCTGTGGGAGCCATCGTCGAGAAAAAGGAACTGACGGGCATAATGATAATCCTTATCGCCATCCCGGAGACGATGGTCATACTCGGTTTCGTCATCGCCGCGCTTCTCATCTATAAATGACCGTCGAGAGGCTTATCTCCGCCCTCTGGACGGAGGCGGAGCTAAAGGAGCGCGCCATAATGGAAGAGGCGCGGGAAACCGCCGGCAAGATCGCCGCCGGGCGGGTCGAGTCCGTGTCGAGCCTGGACGCGCAGATCGAGAGCCGAAAAAAATATCTGGTCATAAGCGAGGCGGCGCTCGGAGCCGCGCATGAAACCCTGCGTAAGCGGAAGGCCGAGCTATACGCCGTGACCGGGGCGGTGAGGAGCGCGCGGGACGCGGCTAAAACGTTATTCCGCGCATTCATGAAGTCTCCCGATTACGCCGCCTACCTGTCGCGCCAGATCGAGGCCGTGAAAAAAGAGTCCGGCTCCATCGCCCGGATACGAGCGGACGCTATTACTGCGCTGGCGTTACGCAGAGCAGGCGTCGCCAACGTGGACGATGACGCGACGGTGGAGGACGGGTTCGTCGCGCAGATGGACGACGGCAAGACGCGCGTGTTCCTCCTGCTGGATACGCAACTTGAGAAACTCTGGAACGAGGCGGCTCCACGGCTGGTCGCCCAAATCACGGAGGCCCTCGCGCGTGGAGACTGAATACGCCGTCACGCGGCTTTCGGCCATCAAGGGCAGGCTTCCTTCCGCGCCGGAACTTATCCGCATGTTGGAGACTGCGGAGATGACACAGGTGGCGGAGATTCTCCGCTGGTCGGCTTACGGCGGGGAGATGGACAGGTTGGCCGCCAAAGGAACGACGAAGGCCGACCCGGCCAGAATGATCCGCGTCATCAACGAAGGGAGCGTCAGGCTACGTTCGCGATTCGGCGATCTTGCGAGGACGGTTGACGCGACGCTGGCGGAAGTCCTGCTACTGCGATGGGAAGTGGAGGAGGTCAAGTCGGCCATGCGATACCTTTCGTTCGACGGGTTTGCGCTGGATCGCAGGTTTTCGTTTAACTCGCTGGTATTACCACCCGCCGTCATGCCTGCGTGGGGAGCGTACAGGTCCGCCATGGAGTTCGTGTCGCTTATGCGAAAGGCTGGACACCCCCTGGCCCCGGCGCTGGACGCGCGAGCTTTCGCCAACGACCCGGCAGAGGCGGAGCTTGCGATTAGCCGGCGTTTTTACCTCGAATATCTTCCGGCCAAAGTCTCAAGATTCCCCGAAGCCTTCGAGTATCACCGCGACAGGCTCGATATCGCAAACGTATGCTCTGCCGCGCTGTTGCGGGACGCCCCTGGCGACAGGGCGCAGTCCGCTTCGCGGCTCGTCATCGGGCCGGGCGTTATTACGCGCCACGATATTAAAGAGATAGTCGAAGGATCAAAAGAGTCCATTATCTCCGTGGTCAAGAAGCGGTTGGGGGTCACTCTTAAAAGGGGCGCGGAGACGTCGGCCACGATCCTTTCGATGAGTCTGCGGCGCGCCTTTTACCGGAGGCTCTGGATGAAAAGCCTTCTTGAGCCGACGGGTCTGTGGAGCCTTATTTTTTTCATGGAATACCTGGACGCGAACGCCGCAAACCTCAAGCTTGCGATAAGCTTCGCCGCGTCGCATACGCCCATCGGCGAGGCGGCCGAGAGTTTCATAAGGGTTTGACAATGGAACGCAAAAGCGCAATGACCATCCGCGTTATCGCCCCGTGGGGGCAGGAGACCGGGTTCCGCCTGGCAGGGGCGCAGGTGGTCAACGCGCTCGACGAAAAAGAGTTCAACGCTCATGTGGAGCGGGCGATCGAGGGACGGGATGTGGGCGTGCTTGCAATACCCGCCGAGATGGAAAAGTGGCTCTCCGAAAAAAACGTGAAGATGCTCAAGAAAAGCGTGACCCCTTTGCTTGCGCGGTATGAGTACCCGGGCGAGTGGCGTTACATGGAGGAATCTGCGGACATATCCGAATGGCTCACCTACCGCGCCATCGGCTATCACATGAGGATCAAGCTGTGACGGGCGGACTTGGCAGAATAATAAAAGTCTCCGGCCCCGCCGTGACTGCGGGCGACATGCTCGGCTGTTTCATGAGTGAGCTTACCCGCGTCGGCGATAACAGGCTTATGGGCGAGATAATCCGTATCGAAGGGGATACGGCGGTGATACAGGTTTACGAAGACACGTTGGGGCTTAGCGTGGGCGGCCCGGTGGAACGCACCGGGGAGCTTCTGGCGGTGGAGCTTGGGCCGGGGTTGATAGGCTCGATATACGACGGCATCCAGCGGCCGCTCCCGACACTGGCGGACAAATGGGGCGACTTCATCCAGCGCGGAGCGGATGTCAAACGGCTCGACAGGGAACGCAAGTGGAAGTTCATACCAGCCGTCAAACCCGGCGACCGCGTGGAGTGGGGCATGGTGTTGGGAACGGTTCAGGAGACGCCCCGCGTCGTCCACAAGATCATGACGCCTAAAGGCGTGAGCGGGATTGTGGAGACGGCGGTCGAAGGGGATTTCACGATAACCGACACGGTCGTCACGCTAGAAGGCGGACGGGCTATAACCATGCGCCAGAAATGGAACGTGCGCGAACCTCGCCCCAGGCTAGACCGTATCCCGCTCACCGAACCGCTACTCACCGGCCAGCGGGTCGTGGACACGTTGTTCCCGATAGCCGAAGGCGGCGCGGCGATTATCCCCGGCGGGTTCGGCTCCGGCAAAACCGTGCTGGAACAGACCATCGCCAAATACGCGCAGGCGGACATAATCATCTACATCGGTTGCGGCGAGAGGGGCAACGAGATGGCCGACACGCTCAATCAACTGCCCAAACTCACCGACCCGCACACCGGCAGGCCGTTGATGGAACGGACGATACTCATCGCCAACACATCCAACATGCCCGTCGCGGCGCGGGAGGCTTCCATCTACACAGGCATGACGATAGCCGAGTATTACCGCGACATGGGATACAAGGTCACGGTGCTTGCCGACAGCACCTCCAGATGGGCGGAGGCCCTGCGCGAAATATCGTCGAGGCTCGAAGAGATACCCGGCGAAGAGGGTTATCCCACATATCTCGCCAGCAGGTTGGGCGCGTTTTACGAAAGGGCCGGGCGGGCGCGTCTTGTTGGCAGGCCGGATGAGACGGGGAGCGTCACGATTATCGGCGCGGTGTCGCCGCCGGGCGGCGATTTTTCCGAACCGGTGACCCAGGCGTCGCTCCGCATGGCCTCCACCTTCTGGGGGCTGGATTACGACCTGGCGCATCAACGGCATTTTCCGGCGATCAACTGGCTCATATCGTTCAGCCTGACGTATCCGGCGTTGTCCGCATGGTACGCGGTTAACGTCAGCCCGGACTGGGGAGCGATGGTGAAAAAGGTTCACGCGATACTCCAGAAGGAAGAAGAGCTTTCGGAAGTGGTGAAGATCGTCGGCATGGACTCGCTGGAAGACCGGGAACGGATAATGCTCGAAGGGGCGCGTCTTTTGCGCGAAGGCTATCTGCGGCAGAGCGCCGCCCATCCCACCGACGCCTTCTGCTCCATCAAACGGCAGGAGAAGATGCTTTCGACATATCTGTTTTTCGTGGACAGCATGGCGCAGGCGGCGGAGCGCGGCATATCCGCAGAGACTATTATCAGGTTTCCGGGGATGGAAACTTTGCTTAGGCTCAAAGAGACGCCGGAAGAGGATATGGGCGCGAAGATAGAGAGTCTGCGGAACGAGTTCAACCTTTACGTTGAAAAGGCAGGATAGTATCATCGGACAAATTGGTTGAAAAATATCATGGCTGGAAAAAGCATGGACGCGATCAAGGCAAAGGTACTTCCTATCCTTAAACGGCATAATGCGTTAAAGGCCGGACTGTTCGGCTCGTTTGTCACCGGAATGGAAAAACCTGACAGCGACGTTGATATCCTTGTAGAGCTGACGGATGACGTGAGCCTTCTCGATTACATCGGGATAAAACTCGAACTGGAAGAGGCGTTAGGAAGGAATGTTGACCTTGTTGAATACGGGACGCTAAAGCCACTGCTGAAAGACAAAATATTGGCCCAGCAGGTTTCAATACTGTGAGGGACGTCAGGGTTTATATTTCATCGCTACGCTAATCGATCCGCTGTAGGGGCGACCCACCGGATCGCCCCTACAAAAACAAGGGATTTTTTCTATGGCGAACTTTCAACTTTGTAATCTCTGCGAAACTTACAAGACGGGGACGTAACCATGCCTGATCTTCTCATCCGCGA
>JADGAO010000070.1 GCA_015231995.1 Nitrospinota bacterium
GCGCAACCTTTGCGACCTCGGCTTTGACGCCGATTTTCCTTTCGTCGCCTCTCCGACGAAGGGGTGCGGGGCGTGACCATGAGGCTTTCGAAATTTTGCGCGGACGTGGAGTTTTCGCCGGCGCAGGGAAACAAAGTGATCGTGAAGGCGCAGGCAGGCCTGTCGCTTACGCGCCTTTCGGGGCTTGCGATGAGACGCGGCCTTTCGGGGCTGGAGTTCGCCTATGGAATACCGGGGACGCTAGGCGGTGCGTTGGCGATGAACGCAGGAACGAGGGAAGGTGAGATGAAAGATATCGCCGTATCTGTAACGGTTGTGACGCGAGACGGAGCCGTGAAGAGGCTGTCCGGCGGCGAGTGCGGATTTTCATACCGGTCGTCGGGGTTTGCGGACGGCGACGCGATTGTCGAGTGCGAGCTTGCGTTGAGGCGCGACGACGACGCCCGCATCCGCGAGAGGATGCGTAAAGGCTGGGAAGCCAGAAAAGCGTCGCAACCATTGGACAAGCCGAGCGCAGGATCCATATTCAAGAATCCGGCGGGGAATTTCGCCGGAAGGCTGATAGAGGCTGTCGGGCTTAAAGGTTATTGCGTCGGCGGAGCGATGGTGTCGGAAAAACACGCCAACTTTATCGTAAACACTGGCGGGGCGAGCGCAGGCGACGTTCTGGCGGTGATTAAAGAGGCCGAACGCAGGGTTTACGAAACATCCGGCGTGAGGTTGGAGCGCGAAATAAAACTGGTGGGGCGGTTCGATGAATAGCGGGAACAAAATGGCCCAGCTGAAGGCGAAAAAAATCGGCGTGCTGATGGGCGGCATGTCCAGCGAGCGCGAGGTGAGCCTCAAGACCGGCTCCGCGATATTGGCGTCGCTTAAACGGCTTGGCATGAACGCCGTGGGAATAGACGCCGGGCGCGACGTTTGCGCCAGGCTGGGCGAGGAGAAAGTGGACGTCGCCTTCATCGCCCTGCATGGAAGGTACGGCGAAGACGGATGCGTCCAGGGCGCGCTGGAGATGATGGGGATCCCCTATACCGCGTCGGGAGTGGCCGCCTCCGCCATTGCGATGAACAAGCGGATTACGAAGATCGTGTGCCAGAGCGCGGGCGTAAGAACCCCTGCGTGGAAAGAGTTGAAAAAGGGATCGAGCCTGGAAAACGTCACGGCGCCCGTCGTGATAAAACCTTCCTCTGGCGGCTCGTCCATCGGTGTGAGCGTCTGTTTGAGCGACGAGCAGATCGAGCCAGCCGTCAGGCTTGCCTTCGAGGAAGACCGGGAGGCTCTTGCGGAGGATTTCATCGAAGGGCCGCTCATAACGGTCGGGATACTCGGCGACATGATTTTCCCGCCGATAGAGATAGAGCCGTCCAAAGGTTTCTACGACTACTCCAACAAGTACACGCCCGGCTCCACGACTTACCACATTCCGGCGAGGCTCCCTCAAGCCACGCTCGACGAGGCGTGCCAGATGACGATGAAAATACATTCCGCGCTCGGATGCCGGGGCGCGACGCGCTCGGAGCTTATCGTGGGCAAAGACGCCCTTCCATGGTTTTTGGAGATCAACACGATACCCGGCATGACCCAGACAAGCCTTCTTCCGAAAGCGGCGGCGGCTTTGGGGATGACGTTTGACGACCTTGTCCTGACCATGCTCATGGAGGCTCTCGACGATGGGCGATAACGAAAAACCGGGCAGAAGGAAGGCCTCGAAAAAGCCGGACAAGGCGCGAAAAAGCGAAGGATGGGGCGTCACATCGTGGCTCAAATACCTGTCTGCGGCGATGGGGTTCATACTTCTCGCGCTTGGGGCGAACGTGGGTTATGAGGCGGCGGTCAAGGAGCGTTACTTCGACGTGACGGATGTGAAAATCGAAGGCCTGTCGGCGGCTTCGGAGAGCCATATACGCGAATTGATCGGCCCCGTCGAGGGGAGGAGTTCGCTTGCGATAGATATGAGAGAGATCGGCGAGAGGCTTGTCACAGACCCGTGGGTGGAAAACGTGGACATGCGCCGCGAACTTCCCTCGACGCTGGTGGTGGTCGTGCGGGAGAGGGTTCCGGCGTTCATCGCCGTTTTCGGGTCGAAGGCGTGGATGATGGACGGCAAAGGGACGCTTATCGAAGCGGTGGACAACCCTGAGCAGATGTCCATGCCGCTACTGGCTGGCGCGAAGATCAGGAACGGAGCCAGGCCGGCGCCCGGAGCCGCAGTGGACAGGGCTGTGGCGGATTTCGCCGTGATGGCCCTCGACAAGCTGGGAGGCTACAAACTGATGGGCAGGCATTCCCTGATGGGGTTTGATTTCGCCGAGCCGGGCGCCGTCCGGGTACTGTTCAAGGGCACGGAGGCGCTCGTAAGGTTGCCGGTCGGCAAATGGACGGACGAGGTGGAGCGGCTCGTCACGGTAGATCACATCCTGCGGGCAAAGGGAGGGCAGACGCCGTCTTTGAGCCTTTTGTTTTCGAATAAGGTCATAGCGGCCTATCCAGACAAGGCGCGCGCTGTAATTGGAGGCGGAGAGGGAAATGGCTAAGAGCAAAGACGTCGTAGTCGGCCTGGACATAGGCACGACCAAGGTTTGTTGCGTCGTCGCGGACGTAAGCGGCGGAGCGGTGGACGTGATAGGGATGGGGACGCACCCGTCCCACGGCCTGCGGAAAGGCGTGGTGGTCAACATCGAGTCCACGGTGGAGGCGGTGAAAGCCGCCGTGGAAGAGGCGGAAACCATGGCCGGAGTGGAGATAGAGTCCGTTTATACCACCGTCGCCGGCGAGCACATCAAAGGGATAAACAGCCACGGCATAATCGCCGTGAAGGGAAACGAAGTGACGCAGGTGGATGTGGACCGGGTGATAGACGCGGCAAGGGCCGTTAACATCCCCATGGACCGCGAGGTCATCCATGTGCTCGCGCAGGAGTTCATCGTGGACGACCAGGACGGCATCGTCAAGCCCGTCGGGATGCGCGGCGTGCGCCTGGAAGCCAGGGTGCATCTGATAACGGGCGCGGTTACATGGGTGCAGAACATCGTGCGCTCCGTCAACCGGGCCGGGCTTGCCGTCAACCGGTCTGTGGCCAAACAGTACGCGGCGGCGGAAGCCACGCTCGACGAGGACGAAAAAGAGCTGGGCGTCGGGATGGTGAACATCGGCGGAGGCGCCTGTAGCATCGCCATATACCACAGAGGCTCCATCAAGTGGACGTCCGTGATCGGCCTCGGCGGCAACGACATATCCGGCGACATATCCATAGGCCTGCGTACGCCGGGCCATGCGGCGGAGAAAGTCAAACGACAGCACGGATGCGCCGCCTCCGACCTGGTGCGCGACGGGGACGTGATAGAAGTCCAGGGCGTCGGGGAGCGCGGCCCCAGGGAGGTTTACCGCAGGGTGCTGGCGGACATCATCCAGCCGAGGGTCGAAGAGATTTTCATGATGGTCAAACGGGACCTGGACGTCTCCGGTTACAAGGAGCAGATGGCCGCCGGGCTGGTGTTGACGGGCGGGGCCTCGATCATGGAGGGGATGCCGGAAATAGCGGAGGCCATGTTCAACATTCCGGTGCGTCGCGGCGGGCCGCGCAACGTCGGGGGGATAGTTGATCTGGTGAGAAGCCCGGAGTACTCGGCGGTGGTCGGCCTTACCCATATCGCGCTCAAGGATTACAAGTCGGGCGTAAGAAGGCCGGTTAGCGGACGCGGCTCGTTTAGCAAGGGCGTCAACAAGGCCAAAGAGTGGCTGAAGGATTTTTTCTGATCCATACGGGATTCAATCCGCGTCCATAGGGCGCGGCGGGAGCGAACACAAAGGGAGGATGACATGAGCGAATTTCAGGACATAGACGATAGCAAGGTGATATTCGATTTCGACGGGGGCGGGCAGGATTTCAACTTCGAGCCGAAGATCAAGGTCGTCGGCGTGGGCGGCGGCGGCGGCAACGCGGTGAGGACCATGCTCAACCACGGCATCGCCGGCGTGGAGCTGATCGTGGCCAACACCGACGTCCAGGCGCTCAGGGCGTCGCCGGTGCCTCTTCGCATCCAGCTTGGCAAACAAAGCTCTCGCGGGCTTGGCGCCGGCGGCAAGCCGGAGGTGGGCAAGGCTTCGGCGATGGAGGACGAGGAGGACGTGCGCTCCTTCTTGAAGGACGCGAACATGGTCTTCATCACGGCGGGCATGGGCGGCGGCACGGGCACGGGCGCGGCCCCGATCATAGCTTCCATCGCCCGCGAGCTTGGGGCGCTAACGGTGGCCGTGGTGACAAAGCCGTTCATGTTCGAAGGCAACCGCAAACATTTGCTGGCCGACGCAGGCATCAACGAGCTTCGTAAATGCGTTGACACGCTCATCATTATCCCGAACCAGCAACTGCTCGGTTTCGTGGACAAGAAAGCCCCGGCCACGGCCGCTTTCCAGAAAGCCGACGGCGTGTTGTGCGGAGCCGTCAAGGGGATATCGGACATCATCACCGGCGTAGGCGGCATCAACGTGGACTTCGCCGACGTGAAAACCGTAATGAGCCAGAAGGGGATGGCTCTTCTCGGCGTGGGAATGGGCTCCGGCGACATGAGGGCCATCGAAGCGGCGCAGAACGCCATCAACAGCCCACTGCTGGAGGACTCGTCCATCGAGGGCGCGCGCGGACTGCTGATAAACATCACTGGCGGGCCGGAGTTTTCCCTGCACGAGATCAACGACGCAGTGAGCCATATCACCGAACACGCCGATCCTGAGGCGGACATCAAGTTCGGATTCGCGGTGGACGAGGGTATGGGCGAGAAGGTGAGCGTCACCGTCATAGCCACCGGGTTCAGGACGGCGCTGGAAGCGCGGAGAGGCGACGAAAGGAAAATCGGCGTCAAAGCCGAGGTCGCAAAGGTTGCGCCGATAAAATTGGCGACCGAGAGGGCTCTGCGTAACGAGGAGCAGGCGCAAACCCAGCAGTCCGAGAGGATTCAGATGAGGCGGCCCCAGCTGAAGGCCGTCAACAGCGACATCAACTATCTTGACGAAAATCTGGACATTCCGTCCTTCATCAGAAGGCAGGCGGACTAACCTGACGGAGGTTAAATCATGAAACAGGAGCTTTCAGCGCGCGCCCTCCAGATGACCAACGCAAGGCTTCGGGAGAGCGTGGCTTCGCTAAAGAACAAGCTCAAGTTCCTCATCACATGCTCGGAGGAAAATGAGATCAAGAGCCAGAGGATCGAGGAGATGGAGGATGTGCTAGCCGCATCGGGCTCCATGAAGGAGTTGTTCGATTCGCTGGTGGTGCAGGGCGCCAGGGTGTTCGAGATGGACGTTATAACCGTGACGCTCGACGAAAGCCTTGCGCGGTTGTGGCCGGATGAGTACAAGAGCGGCGCAGGCAGTTTTTACCTCAATTCGGACAACATCCTGTTCGCCAGCATGGACAGCCTTAAATCCACGTTTTCAAACCTGGACGCGCCGGTCCTGCGCGGCTCGCTTAAAAAAGGGGCCGCCGAATTTTTCCCGTCGCAAATCTCCGGCAAGGTGCATTCGGAGGCCCTGCTTCCTGTCAGCGTAGGCGGCAGGTTGCACTGCGTGGTGGCCTTCGGAAGCCGCAATGCTGGCAGGTTTACAGACGGGGATGGGGTGCGGTTCCTCAGGCGGTTGAGCAGAACACTGGTTTTGAGGATGGAGTTTTTGCTTATGAGGGAAAACGCGCTTGACGCAGAGCCTGCTTCCGTTATGGAAAGCGCGGCTCCGGGCTTATGACGCCGCCTTTCGGGGCTTTCAAAAAAATTAAAGGCGAGTTGGCGCCGGGCGGGGTTCCAATCCGCGCAGTTGCAGAGCGGGCCGGAACGCCTTTTTATATCTACGACGCAGGCGTCATGCGGCGCCAGTACGCTCGACTGTCGGACGTTCTGCCTAAGGCTGTATCAATACATTTCTCCATCAAGTCCAATCCCAATATTTCCGTGGCGCGTGTTTTTCAAAAAATGGGCGCAGGCGTGGAGGTCGCGTCGGAGGGGGAGCTGAAACTGGCGTTCGACGCAGGATTCGCGCCGGAAAAAATAATATTCGCCGGGCCGGGAAAAAACGAAAAAGAGATACGGCTGGCCGTGAAAAGCAAAATAGGTTGTATCAATATAGAATCAGCCACGGAACTGGGCCGCGTCCTTGACGCAGTGGGCGCGCGGCGCGGGTCGAAAACCGTCCGCCCGGCAAGAATAGCGTTTCGGATAAACCCGTCGTTCGAAGTTCCCGGCGAGACGATTATGATCGGCGGCCCGCGCAAATTCGGTTTCGACGACGATGCGGTGGAGCCGATGGTTCGCAAGGCTCTGTCGGACGGGCGGCTGGACGTTTTGGGGTTCCACTGTTTCGCTGGCACGCAGATATTAAACTCGCGCACGCTGACCGGCGTTTACGACGCTTTCTCCCGATGGGCCGTGGAAACCGCGAGAAGGCTCGATTTTAATGCTCGCCTTCTGAACTTCGGCGGCGGGCTTGGAATACCGTTCAGCGAAAAAGAGGGCGAGCTTGACGCTGACCTCCTTGGCGCGGGTATGAAACGGATAACGTCGCGTCTTGCGCGTTCGGCCAACTTCCGCGTCGCAAGATTTATCGTGGAGCCGGGCCGGTATTTGAGCGGGCCTTCGGGGATTTATGTAAGCCGCGTTACGGACGTCAAAACGTCGCGTGGCGTGGAGTATGTGATAACCGATGGCGGCGTACATCACGCTCTTTTGCCGATCACGCTCAATAAAAACTATCCTACCGCCATCCTCAACAAAATGAACCGCAAACCAGCGGGCGAATACGTCATAGCCGGGCCATTGTGCGCGTCAATGGATCAGTTCTCGCGTAAAACGCTTCTGCCACGCCCACAGATAGGCGACCTTATAGGCGTGTTCAACTCCGGCGCGTACGGATACTCGGCTGGGATGCTCTACTTTCTATCGCACACGGCGCCAGCGGAGATTCTGGTTGATGGAGGGAAGGCGTGGATAATACGCAAACCGTTCCGGCCCGGACACGGAGTGGATAAGGCGATCAGAATTTAGATAAAACCCGTCCGCCTAAGAATATCCTCGTCAATCCCGCCTCCAGGCGGTTTCACGAAATTCTCCACATACTTCGCTATCATGTCGTATTCGATGTTCACCGCCGCTCCGGGCCGCTTCGACGAAAGCGTGGTGACACTCCATGTGTGCGGGATCAGAGCCACTGTGACCGACCGCGCAAGTTTCTTCGCAACCGTCAGGCTTATGCCGCTTATGGCGATGGAGCCTTTCTCTATAACGTATTTCATCCCATCGGGCGCAAGCTCCACCTCTATTTCGTAACCCTGCCCCGACCGGTCGGCGCGCGTCATCTTCCCGACGCAGTCCACATGGCCGGAGACAAGATGCCCTCCCACCCTGTCGCCGAGCCGCATGGCGCGTTCGATGTTGACCGCGTCGCCGTCGCGGATGCTTTTGAACGCCGTTCGCGAGACGGTTTCCGCCGACACGTCGAACGACAGGATAGGGCCGCGAATGGCCGTGACCGTAAGGCAGACCCCGTCAAGCGCCACGCTTTCGCCGATGACCGGGTCGGGGACGGCTCCGGCAGTGTCCACGTCCATGGAAAAATCGGATGATCCGCGCCTGATGGCGGTTATCTTTCCGATTCCAGCGATAATGCCTGTGAACATGGAAGTTATGCGGGCCACGCAAGGAGGCCGTCCACGAGGATGTCCGGGCCTACGCGGGTTATGACGGGATTTGCGAGCGGCAGGGCCTCCGCCATTTTGTCAACGCCATGGCTCGGCAAAATGCAGTTCGGCCCGCCGATTATTTTTGGCGCGATGAAAATCATCACACGGTCTATCAAGCATTCGTCGAGCATGGCCGCCGCAAGCCTACCGCCGCCCTCCAGCAGGACGCTCATCACGCCGCGCCGTCCCAGCTCCTCCATCAGCCAGCGCAAAACGATGTGGGTGCCGCGATCCGTGGCGGTAATGACGTCCACCCCTGCATGGGTCAGCGCGTCAATTTTTTTCATCGGGGCCTTGGATGTTGTGACGATGATCGTGGGGATTTTGGAGGCTGTCTCCACGATAACCGCGTCCATGGGGATGCGAAGGGTTCCGTCCACGATGATGCGGGTTGGGGTCCGGCGATTTTTCCCGTGACGCACTGTAAGCGAAGGGTCGTCGTGAATCGCCGTGTCCGACCCGACCATCACGGCGTCGTATTCGTTGCGGAGCAGGTGCACGACACGGCGGGATTCCTCGGAGCTTATCCATTTCGAATCGCCGATGTGGGTGGATATTTTCCCGTCGAGGGTCATGGCGGTTTTAAGCGTGACGAAAGGAAGCCCGGTGGAGTTGTGCTTTGCGAAATCCTCGATCAATCGTCCGCACTCCGAAGCGAGAGCCGACATCTCCACCTTCACGCCCGCCCGTTTCAACGCCGGAATGCCTTTGATTCCCGGTTTTTTCGATGGGTCTTTCGCGCCTACGACAACGCGTTTGATTCCCGCCTTCACGATAGCCGGGACGCATGGCGGAGTCTTGCCTTCGTGGTTGCAAGGCTCCAGCGTGACGTATAACTCCGCGCCTCTTACGGATGTCTTGCACGAGTTTAACGCCGCTATTTCCGCATGAGGCGCTCCCGCCTTTTTATGCCAGCCTTCGCCGACGATCCTGCCGCCTTTTACTATCACCGCTCCCACCGCAGGGTTTGGCGAAGTGCGTCCCTTTCCTTTTCTGGCAAGCTCGATGGCGCGGGCCATGAACTGATTGTCGCCGTCTTGTGATTTCATTGTTTAATACCGATGTCCCGGGAGAGGGCGCCCGACTTTTTTCATCACTGCCTGTCCTCCGCGCCTTTGGTTTTTATTGTGTTGAACGTCGCCAACGCCTGGGCCACCATGCCCGAAACATTAGCCACGTCCGCCGGGATTATAAGAGTGTTGCCCTGTTTGGCCAAGGCGCCGAACTGCGCTATGTACTGCTCCGCAATCCGCAGGGCCACCGCATCGGCTCCACCGGTTTTCCTGATCGCCTCGGCCACGGTCTCTATTCCGTTGGCCGTGGCGTTGGCGACCGCTATTATCGCCTCCGCCTCGCCTCTGGCCCTGTTGACCTTATCCGTGAACGCCGCCTCCGACTGAAGCACCACATTCTGCTTCTCTCCTTCGGCGACGTTTATTTGCGATTGTTTATGTCCTTCCGAACTTAGTATGTCCGCCCGTTTTTTCCGTTCCGCCGCCATTTGCAGTTCCATCGCCTGCAAGACGCTGTGCGGCGGACTGATGTCTTTTATCTCGTACCTCAGGCACTGGATGCCCCATACGTTGGACGCCTCGTTGATGGCGCGCACGATCTCGATGTTCAAAGCCTCGCGCTCCTCGAAAGTCCGGTCGAGCGTTATCTTGCCTATGCCGGAGCGCATCGTGGTCTGCGCCAGCTGGGACAACGCCATGATGGGGTCTGAAACACCATAGGACGCCTGCTTTGGGTCTGTGATCTTGAAGTACAGCACTCCGTCCAATTCCAGGGTCACGTTGTCTTTGGTGATGGCGGCCTGGCGGGGGATTCCGACGACCGATTCTTTGAGAGAGTGCCGGTAGGCCACCTTGTCAATGTACGGTATCAGTATGTTCAATCCAGGCAAAAGCGTCATGTAATAACGGCCCAGCCGTTCGATGACCCAGGCCTGTTGCTGGGGGACGATCTTCACGCCTTTCCATATGGTCAGAACCGCAAAAAACGCCAACGCAAACCCCACGAACTCAGCCATGGCGAAAGCCTCCTTCCGATATGTTATTTCTGATTATCCGTATCCGAGGATACGACAAGCACTCCCCTTACCACTTCGACGATTCTCACGCTTGCCCCTTTGGCTACTCGCGTTTCTTTGTTGTCCTGCGAGAGGAGGGCGTTCATGATGGCGCCCGACCAGAGAACCTTGCCCGTTTTCCCGCTCTCCATGTCATCCTCGGCTACAACCGCCACCGCCCCGATCATATCCGAATAGCCGGTGGCTCCGCCATGTTGCAGGCGTTTGAGGGGGAACCACAGAATTAAGCCCCAAACAGACGTCGAGACGAAGAACCATGTCATTTGAGGGATAAAACCGTCGCAGAAACCCCAGCTGGCGGCCAGCCCGGTGGTGATCGCGCCCAGTCCCGCAAACAGCAGGCCGACGCCGGGAAGCGCAAGAGCTTCCGCCGCGACAAGCGCGATCCCTACGGCGATCCATAGCGCAGGCGCCGAAATGAAGATATCAGGCATCGTCTCGATATCCTTTCATATTGTCATTCTGAGCGCTTCGGAAGACTCAGGGTAAACTCTGCATTGTCATTCTGAGCAACGCGAAGAATCTATCAAATAGAATATTCTATTTTACTTTGATCCTTCGGTCGCTGAGGCTCCCTCAGGATGACAATGGTCGCAAAGCTCCTTAAGGATGACAATCCTGATCCTTTCACTACAAATGCTGTTCGAGGTGTTCTTCACCTCGAACTCCTTGCCTAATTAATGCCAGCTGTCCTCTTTTTTAGGACGGCGGGGTGAAGAACACTCCTTTGTCCCCCTTAGCAAGGGAGACCGCAACGAAGTTGCGAGGGGGTTTAACCCCCCGGCGCTTCGCGCCACCCCCCTTGTCAGGGGGGCTACCCCTCCGGCGCTTCGCGCCACCTCCCCGATCTTCGGGGAGGGAAAAGAATGGAGCCTTCGGGCGGCCCCGGGAAAACGTCTATCTTTTTCCCTTCTTAGCCTTGCCATTCGCTTTGACGGCCTTCTTCACAACCGGTTTTTGCGCAACAGCCTTTTTCGCCGCCTTCTTCGCAACAGGTTTGGCGGACGCTTTGGCCGGGGCCTTCGCGGACTTCTTTTTCTCAATCGCTTCTTTTATCGCCGCCTGGGCCGCCGCAAGACGCGCTATCGGAACCCGGTACGGAGAGCAGGAGACGTAATCGAACCCGACCTCGTGGCAGAACTCCACCGATGACGGGTCGCCGCCGTGCTCGCCGCAGATGCCTACTTTCAATTGAGGTTTCACGCTTCGCCCTTTAGCTACGCCGAGCCGTATCATCGCGCCCACGCCGTCGCGGTCTATGGAGACGAACGGGTCCTCCGGCAAAATGCCCACGATCACATAATGCGGCAGGAAGCGGCCGGAATCGTCGCGGGAAAGTCCGAACGTGGTCTGCGTAAGGTCGTTGGTGCCGAACGAGAAGAAATCCGCCTCCGGCGCGATCTGATCTGCGGTGATGGCCGCGCGGGGCAACTCTATCATCGTGCCGATGGTGTATTTGAGCTTCACGCCCGTCTCTTCCATCACCTGCTCGCCGACTTCCTTGACCCGCTCGCGCAGTATCTTAAGCTCCTTAACGTGGGCCACCAGCGGGATCATTATCTCCGGGGAGACTTTCATCCCACGCTTGCCCAGGTCGCAGGCGGCCTCGAAGATGGCGCGGGTCTGCATGTCGTAAATTTCCGGGAACGTGATGCCGAGCCTGCAACCGCGATGCCCCAGCATGGGATTGAACTCGTGAAGGCTGTTGGCGCGGTGCTTCAAATCCACCATGGAAAGGCCCAGGTCTTTTGCAAGCACGGCGAAATCCCCTTCTTCCTTCGGCAGGAACTCGTGCAGTGGCGGGTCGAGTAGGCGTATCGTCACCGGCAGGCCGTCCATCGCCTCGAAGATGCCGATAAAATCGCTCTTCTGCATCGGGAGCAGTTTCGCCAAAGCCTTGTGGCGCGCCTCTACGGTGTCGGCCAGGATCATCTCGCGCACGGATATGATCCTGTCGCCCTCGAAGAACATATGCTCTGTCCGGCACAGGCCGATGCCCTCCGCGCCGAATCCTCTGGCGGTCTTCGCGTCGTGCGGGGTGTCGGCGTTCGTTCGCACTTTGAGTTTGCGGAAAGTGTCCGCCCATTTCATGAGGGTCTTGTAATCTTCGGACAGCGTGGGTTTTACCAGCGGGGCCTTGCCCAATATCACCCTGCCGGTGGAGCCGTCCAGCGTTATCCAGTCGCCCCGATGCACGGCCACGCTACCGACGGTGAAAAGCCCGGCGTGTTCGGATATTTTTATCGCCGCCGCGCCCGCCACGCAACACTTGCCCATTCCGCGCGCGACGACAGCCGCGTGCGACGTCATGCCGCCGGTGGCGGTGAGTATGCCCTGCGCCGCGTTCATGCCGCCGATGTCTTCCGGGCTGGTCTCCTGCCGCACAAGGATGACCTTCTCCCCTTTGGCGGCCATCTCGATGGCCTCTTCCGCGGTGAAGACCACTCGGCCAACGCCCGCGCCCGGCGAGGCCGGCAGGCCTTTGGAGAGCACTTCGAGCTTGGCCTTCGGGTCAATCGTCTCGTGCAGGAGCTGGTCGAGCTGTTCCGGGAACACCCTCATCACAGCTTCTTCTTTGGTGATGAGCCGCTCCCCGGCCATCTCCACGGCTATACGCACCGCCGCCTCCGCCGTCCGTTTGCCCACGCGGTTTTGGAGCATGTACAGCTTGCCGTTTTCCACGGTGAACTCGATGTCGAGCATGTCGCGGTAATGTTTTTCCAACTTCTGGTAGATGCGGTCGAGGTCCGCCTTGGCCTGGGGTATCCTGTCGCCCATCTGCTCGATGGAAAGCGGGGTGCGTATGCCTGCGACCACGTCCTCCCCCTGCGCGTTGAACAGGAACTCGCCGAAGAACCGCCGGTCGCCCGTGGAAGGGTCGCGCGTGAAGGCGACTCCCGTGCCGGAGTTTTCGCCCATGTTGCCGAAGACCATCGCCTGGATGTTGACGGCGGTGCCCCACGATTCGGGCAGGTTATAAAGCCTGCGGTATTCGATGGCGCGTTTGTTGTGCCAGGAGCCGAAGACGGCGTTGATGGACATGTTCATCTGTTCGGCGGGGTCCTGAGGGAACGGATTGCCGGTTTCCTTTACGACAAGCTCCTTGAACTCGGCCACCAGCTTTTTGAGATGATCCACGCCAAGGCCGGTGTCGGCCATGACTCCGGCTTCTTCTTTTCTCTTGTCCAGAATCCGCTCGAACTTTACGCGCTCCACGTTAAGCACGACGTCGGAGAACATCGTGATGAACCTGCGGTATGAATCCCATGCGAATCTGTCGGCCCCGGCCTTTTCGATGAGGCCGCCGATGGTGGCGTCGTTGAGGCCCAGGTTTAGCACAGTGTCCATCATCCCCGGCATGGAGGCTCGCGATCCGGAACGCACGGAGACGAGGAGAGGATTGGAGGGGTCTCCGAATTTTTTGCCCATCGCTTTCTCGAGTCGGGCGAGGTTTTTTTTCACCTCGTCAG
The DNA here is from genome assembly GCA_015231995.1 of Nitrospinota bacterium. Lineage (GTDB taxonomy): Bacteria > Nitrospinota_A > UBA7883 > UBA7883 > JACRLM01 > JADGAO01. The sequence goes on from JADGAO010000070.1 coordinate 13,289, forward strand.
CCATCCCCTTGGGCCATTTGCCGCCGCTGGAAAAATACTCCACGCACGCTTCGGTGGAGATAGTGAACCCGGCAGGCACAGGGATGCCGAGGTTGCACATCTCGGCGATGTTGGCGCCTTTGCCACCCAAAAGGTTCTTCATGCTCGCGGAGCCGTCCGCCCCGTCTGGACCGAAATAATAGACGTATTTTTTGGTGGCCATGGTTTAGTACCCCCTCAAGAGCTCAACCTTTAACATAAAACCTGCCCCGGACGATTCGCGCCAACCCATCAGGCGCGGTGGAGCATGGCTAATTAACGTTTTCCGTGACGGTCACATTCTACCCTTTTTTTGTCATCGCGAGCGAAGCGAAGCGATATGAGCATTCAAATTTAGGCTCCCGGAGAAGGGGGCTTTGCATAACCCATAACGTTCGCAATATTGTCATTCTGAGCGCCGCATGTCATTCTGAACGAAGTGAAGAATCTATCAAAAAGAATATTCTTTATACTTTGATCCTTCGGTCGCTAGGGCTCCCTCAGGATGACAAAAACATTGTCATTCTGAGCGC
>JADGAO010000071.1:0-1012 GCA_015231995.1 Nitrospinota bacterium
TGTGCGCGTCCGGCAAGGTGAACCACCGCCGTTGCGCCGCGCAACGGTTCGGCCCAATCGGTTGTTGGCGACAGGGTTCCCACCTTCACCACGCGAACGCCATCGGGGAATGATTCGGAGCCGCTACGCATGGCGGCGGTGATTTCCCACCCGCGCAGACGCAGGTAATCAACCATCCGGCGGCCGATGAACCCGTTGGCTCCTGTTACCAGTACCCTTTTGGACATAACGTTATTTGCGGGTCTGCAATAGTTGCTCGTAGAGTTCGAAAGTCTGATCGGCGACGATGGTGTCCGAAAATTCTTCCACCGCTATCTTGCGAGACACCGCCCCCCATCGCATCCGCAAGTCCCGGTCGCGCGCCAGCCGCTCGAGCGCGTCGGCCAGCTCGATTTGGTCGCGGGACGGAGTCAGGAGGCCATTCACCTCGTTGCGGACAATTTCCCTGCAACCGGGAATGTCGAAAGCCACGATCGGCAACCCTGCGGCGGCCGCTTCCAGCAGGGATTTGGGAAGCCCTTCCCGGTAGTGCGAAGGCAGGACGGCTATCGAAGCCAGGGCAAGGGCCGCGGGCATGTCGTCAATCCGCCCCATGTATTCGACCACGCCCTCCTTGGCGACGCTTTGTAGCCACTCTTCTGTCACGCTGGCCGGATTGTACGGGTCCGGTTCCCCTGCGAGCGCCATGCGGATGGGAACTCCGCGTTTTTGCAAAATCCGGGCGGTTTCCACGAAGTCTTCTACGCCTTTGGTTTTCAGCATACGGGAGGCCAGCAGGGCTATCGGCACGCCGGTGGGATACGATTTGGGCGGATGGAAATAGTCGACGTCAACGCCCGATCCGCGGATTGTGGAGGAACGCTCCGCCGCGGCGATGCCGAGGTTTGTAAAAAGCGCGCGGTCGTCGTCGTTCTGGAACAGCGACCAGGTTCCGCGCAGACGCTGGATTGCGATCATGCCGAACGTGAATATCAGCCGCGCAAGCGCCAACCGGCTAGATGCGGTCGTAAAT
>JADGAO010000071.1:6028-13215 GCA_015231995.1 Nitrospinota bacterium
GCCCGTATCCAGCCCTTTCCCCACAAGCGCGAAACGGCAATCTGGAAAGGTTTTGAGCAGGATGCTTGCGCCCTCAAGGAAAACCTCATGCTCTTTGATGGGAGCGTGTCTTCCCACTATGCCGACCAATGGAACGGAGCCGTCAACGCCGAGGATTTTGCGGGCGCTCATCCGCGCCGTTTCGTCGTGCGGATACCGGGCCATGTCGAATCCGTTGGGGATCACTTCCCACCTGGCAGGACGATAGCCTATCGCTTCGTGCGACGCCTTGCCGGAGATGGAGTTGACGATAACCGCCGTGGGAGAGCTGGACGACCATCGGGCGAGAAGCGCGATAAGCCGCCTCAACGACCAGGACGAGTCCTCCGGCCCAAGTTCCGAACAACGCAGGTTCCAGATAACCGGAGCGTTCACCCCAAGCTTACCGGCGAGCGAACCGACGAAATCCGCGTGATAAAGCCACGTCTGGATGATGTCCGGCCTGTAATCGCGTATCTGCTGGATGAGTTTGTACAATAATAGTGGATTCGGAAAACGGGTGTTCAACCCGGCGCAATAGACCCGCGTTCCGGTTTCCCGGACAGCCCCGGCAAGCTTGCCCTCACCCAATATGGAAAAGACCGAGTTTTCGAACCGGCTCTTGTCCATTTTGGAAACAAGGCGCAGTAACGCTGTTTCCGCTCCGCCGGTGTCGAGGGTAGTGATAATGTGTGCTATTTTGAGCACGAGTCCCGTTATCTTGCCATGACGGAAACAGGTTCCATCCGTCGCCGCCAGCGCGCTTCTATTTCCGCCATTCCCATCGCCGCAAGTAGTATCAGTAGCGGCATGCACGGAAGCCTGTATCGCCAGTCGAACTCGATCTGCTGGCAGGCGTGGAAGAACATATAGAACATGATCGTCAGCAACGACACGAAAACCGTCATCCACGAACCGCCGGAAAAAGAACTGTTGGGGCTTAACATGCTGGCAATCGCCACAAGTGAAAGCGAATAGGCCGGTATGAAAAACGCATAGTTTATTATTCCGTGCGCGAGGGAAAAGCCTTTCGCGTCGATTGCGAAGTAATATGCGAACTTTTTCACCGTGATGAATGTGAAATCGAAAGCGGAGACCGGGGGCGCGGTGAATGTTTCCGGGCGGGCGTAAACCACGATTCCCTGGCGGTATTCGCCGCTCAACTGCTCGATCCATCCACGCGCAAACGATAACGGCCACAGAGACGGATCCCTCATCACAAAACCGTGCGCCACCGACACGAGCGCAAACAGAACAATAAGCGAGATGAACAGCCTTCTTGCAAACAACGCCCTCTTCAAAGCGGAGCCGTCGTCAAAAAACAATTTCATGCCGTAAAACACGATGACGGTCGTGATTATCGGGATAGCCGTGGGGCGGTAGATGAGCGCAATCATCGAAAGAAAAACCGGCGCCGATAATATCCAGACGCTCCGTTTCTCCCGCGCATAACCGGACAGCAGGAAATATGCGATCACCGTGGAGAGCGCCATAAAGCTGATATCCGACAGCACCTGCGGGATCCATACATGGATGTCGTAACAGGCTATGAACAAGACAAAGGCGGTTATCGGAGGGATGAGCGATCGGGTCGTTTTATGGACAAGCGAAAAAATCATAAACCCGGTAGAGACGGACAAAAGCAGATTCATGACCACCAAGCCCGTTGTCCAAGAATCCCCAAACGCCGTTTTGCACAGCGCGACCACCACCACCCACCCCAAATACAATATTGGCGGGATGACAAAATTGGCGTCGCCCAGATATGCCGGAATGTCATAATTTTTGGATATCAGCAAATTCGCCCAACGCGAATAACCGGCGCTATCTCCCGCGAGCGTCACCCCTTTGTAATAAGCGTATCCGCCGTCCATTACGACAAGCGCCGCTATCATGAGCGCCAGAATAAGACGCCAGCGTTTATCCATTCTGATTCGCGTCGCCCTTGCCGTCGGCGCCTGTGTCTGTGAAAGTAAACTCACCCGGCGGGACATGTTTTGACAAACGCATCTGGCTTATCTGATCCGCCACAAGACCTAGCATGCACAACAGAAGGCCGGCCAGGACGACCAGCACTGCGGCGGCGGGGAACCCGTGGCCGTACACCAGCGCCATCGGCACGCCGTATAAAAGCCCGGCGAAGAGAAGGAACATGCCGAATCCGAAAAAAATCCGCAACGGCGCAAAAAGCATGATGGTTCTCACCACTAGCACAAGCGCGATGAAACCGTCGGCCAGTTTCACTTTGCTGTACCCGACCCGTTGTCCGGTGGTGACAGGGTAGAACGCGAAAGGATATCCCCTCTCGACCATTATCATGGTTGTCGTAAGGCTTGCGCTGTATCCGTCGGGGAGCAGGGGCAGGTAATGGATTACCACTTTTCGCCGGAATATCCGTAGCCCACAATTTAGGTCAGGCCCGGCTTTGACCCGCAAAGACCTGGCAGTCATTTTGATCAGCCATTTTCCGAAAATCCGCAAAAACGGTGCGGAGGCCGACCGGCTTCTCTGCCCTATTATCGCCACCAGCGATTCGCGTTCGATGGTCTCCAGCATTCCTTTGAGGTCGTCGGGGTTATGTTCGCAATCGGCGTCGAACCAGGCAACGTATTCCCTTGTGGCTATGCCCATGCCGGTTTTTATCGCGCTACCGTATCCCCTGTTGAACAGGTGTTTGGCGAGTTTTATCCCGCTTGCGCGTTTAGCGTTTTCAAAAGTGGCGTCGTCGCTACCGTCGTCAACCACGATGATCTCGCTGTTCAGGAAAACGGTTTTAAGCGTCGCGATTGTCCCGTAAATGGCCCCCTCTTCGTTGTAAGCGGGGATCACGATGCTCAACTTCGAATCCAAAGAGGCGTCTTTCATATCAGGGCCGTATGCTTTCGATCAATCGTTTAGTATGTTCGGGAGCGTCCGTTATCCATCGAGCGTTTCGCTCCATATCGCGAAAGTCAAAAGGAGCCACAGGACATATCCGTGATTAGCCGTACGCTCGCGGTGCGCCTTCCATATCGCGCGGATCCCGGCCGGATTGAAGAAAGGATAAAGCCTCTCCGCCTCCGCATCAAGATATCGGTCACATAAACCAGCCAGCTTGTTACGCAAGAGCGACGCAACCGGCGTGTTAAACCCCTTTTTCCTCTGATTAACAATCGCGGACGGGACATTATACTGTGATAAGGCCAGCCGCAGAACATTCTTGTCGCGTCCGAATAAAGGCGTGAGCAGGCTTGCGTCCAGCCTGCCCGCAAAATCCATCACCCTGCGGTCGAGAAACGGTAGGCGGGCCTCTATCCCATGCGCCATGCTCATCGCGTCCACCTTCAGGAGCATGTCGGAGGGGAGGTAGAAACTCTGGTCGGCTATCAGGCAACGGTCAACAAGGCTCATGCCCGGTTGTGTCGCCATCTCCATATATCCCGACAGCGGGTTGAATCCGCCATGCTTTAACTTGAGCAGTTCCGGCCCCAGAATATCGTTCTCAAGTTTCTCCCCAAGCAGACGCCGCCAGTATGCGTGACAGCCTCCACCTTTGGGCGCCGCCATCCCGCAAAAAAAACGGCCTGCCACTTCCGATAACGGAAGCCGCCCTTCGCCCGCTCCAGTGGAGTTCAACAGCGCTCCGCCCACCGCGCCTGCGATTGACGCGGGGATAAACGGCTGAAGCCACGAGGCTATCCGTGTGGCCCGGTATGTCGGGTAGCCGCCGAAATATTCGTCCGCGCCGTCCCCCGTCAATGTCCCCTTCACAAACGGACGCATCCCCTTGAACAGAAGATACACGGGATACGCGCTCGAATCGGCCAGTTGCCCATCGAAATGCCTCACGATGGATCGGAATGTCTCTTCAGGGGCGGGATCATCCGCAATGGGAATATGCCGGTGATTCAATCCGCTCAACCGCGCCACCAGTTCCGCCAAACCCGATTCGTCATGGCTGGATTGCTCGAACTTCGCGGTGAAAAGCTCCGGTTTCCACTTCGTCTCTTTGAGGCTCATGGCGATCAGCGAACTGTCTATCCCACTGCTTTGCAGAGAGCCGATGGGAACGTCGCTGATGAGCATCTGGTCGAGGACGGAAGCGAAGACTTCCTTGAAGCCATCCGCCGCGTCGCGCAGGTTCTTTATTTCCCCGGTGCGGCGCGGTTTCCAGAAGGTCGTCGCGCGTGTCCCGTTCGAATCGAATACGCGGAATGTTCCGGGCGCAAGCTGGCTCACCGATTCCAGCAGGCTCTTGCCGGGCGATGGATATCCCTGGGCCGTGAATTGATAGAGAGCCTCGCGGTCAATTTTCCGCGACTGGCCCGGATATTCGAGAAGGGCCTTTATCTCGCTTGCGAATCGCAGGGATTTGCCCGTGTGCGACAGGTAAAGCGGTTTGATTCCGGCGGCGTCGCGGGCGAGAATGAGTTTGCCGGAGGCGATGTCGAAAAGTCCTATGGCGAACATTCCCTCCAGTTTTTCGAATACGCGCTCGCCCCACGCCAGATACCCGGCGGGAATCAGCTCCGTGTCGCAGGTGGATTGGAAACGGTAGCCGTAGTCCCGTTCAAGCTCGCCTCGCAGTTGGGCTTCGTTATATATTTCGCCGTTGAAGGTGACGACGACTCTGCCTGAAGTGTCGCTCATCGGTTGATGGCCGTGGTCGGACAAATCCCGCATAGCGAGCCTGCGATGGCCCAGCCCTACGGATCCGTTTATCCAAATCCCTTCGCCATCCGGCCCGCGATGCGCCAGTGAGCGCGTCATCCTGCCAAGCGCCTCGCGATCAACGGGCGCGCCGTCGAAATTATATACTCCCGTTATTCCGCACATTCGCGTCTATCGGGAGCCTCCACCCTCTTTTTTAAAAATGGCCCACCGCATCATCCCATACATGTTGACGCCGCGTTGAAGAAGGGTCAGCCTGTTCGAGCCGGCCAGCTTTTGAATTTCACAGAGGGTGAAGGTCTTTGCGAAGGGTGTGAACATCTGATCCATCAAAAGCGTTTTGATCGTAGTCACGCTCAACAGGCGGAAGAAAAGAATGCCCGATAAAATCTGAATCGCCGGATACGCCAGAACGAACACAGGCCAGAAAACAGCGCGTGAAAAGTTCCAGTATAAATACCGGATCGGGAAAGTTAGTTTGTGCATGAAAAGGAAATATGGATGCCATGTGTTGTACACGTTTAATACGATCAGGCCGTTTTGCTTCGTGATTCTGGCCAGCTCCCCGAAAGCCTTCGATGGGTTTGAAGTGTGATGAATCACGCCCATCGAAACGGCGATATCCGCCACCTCTTCATCATATGGAAGCGACAACGCGTCGCCCTGCAGGATATGCGCGTCCGGCCATTTGTCTTTTGTGTATGAAACGGCGCTGGTGGATTGATCCAGCCCGGATATATTGGATTCCCGAAAACCCAGCTCTTTATACAGCGAAAAGAAATAGCTGTTGCCGCACCCTATGTCGTAAATCGTTTTATTCTCTTTGTCGGAAGCGTCCCGCAACGCGTCCACGATGAACTTGTAATAGCGGAACCTGCCGTACTCGAAATTTCCGAAAGGATATTCGGAGTACATTTCCTTTGAATTATCCATGCTCTGGCCAGGCATTGTGTGTTCCCATTTCTGTTATCTAGTCATAAACCTAAAATCCTAAGTTGAGGAGAGATTCTTCGCTATCACTCAGAATGACACCTACTCGTTTGTCATTCTGAACGGAGCGTACGCGAAGTGAAGAATCTCAAAAATAGCCAAACAAGCGCTTTCAACTCTCTTATCAGGATTAATTAGGGGGTTTGACGCCGGTGGCCGTCCAGCTGTATCCGTGCCGGTGGTGGATTTTCACATCCGTGAAACCTGCGCCGATCAACAGCTCCATAACCTCGCCGCGTTTATAATATTTCGCGTATGCCGGCTTGAGCTGGTCGTAAATAACAAGCCGCCGTTTATCGGGAGATAATCGTCCCGCTATTTCCAGAATGTATTTGCGGAGCGGAAGCGGGAGAGCTTTGCATAAAATTCGGTATAGCTCCATCGAAAAATAAAGAGCCCACACCAACCCCATAATCACAAACTCGGGAGCCACTCTCGCCAACGCCCTCAACGGGGACATGAACGCCAGATATAGCCCATTGCCCTCTTTCCCGTAAACCCAAATCACCACAGTCCCGCCGGGCCGCAGGGCTTTGAACGCGGCGGCCAGCGCCGGAGCTGGTTCGGGAATGTGATGAATGACTCCGAACGAAAACACGTAATCCATGTCGCCGGAGGGGGGGAGTTTGTCGCCCGTATCCTTTATGCGTTCGACTTTATCGCCGTGTTTTTTTGTGTTGGCGGTCAGAGCCGTAAACGCCTCCGACGGTTCAACCGCCGTTACATGCGCCACCCCGGCCTCGATGAGCATGTTGACGATACGCCCGGTTCCACTACCGATTTCAGCGACTCGTTTTCCCTTTAAAGCGCCGATATCAACAAGCGGCGCCCACATGTCTTCGAACAGCTTTAACGACCCGTAATAGCCGTCGTTGTCGGTGAACTTTGTCCATTGCTCGCCGAAATCCTTGATGGTCTGTTCGGCGATATCGCTCTTGCCGCTGTCTCCAATCCGCTTTTTGAAGATCATCGCGTTGTTAAGCCCGTAAACGAACCGTTTATGTTTCGCCAGCGTGAAGCCTCTGTCTTTCATCAACGCAATCACATCGCTTATCCACATGCCGTCAAGCTCGTCCTTGTGGGTCTGGCGTTTGTGATGTTCGTCGTACCACCATATCTTATGGCCGACGCCGCCAAGAAGCGGATTGATCATCGTCACGATCACCTGACCGTCATCGTTTAACAGCCGCCTGGCTTCATCAATCACCTCGACGCGATTGGGGATGTGGTTGAGGCTTGCAAGAAACGTAACCGTGTCGAACCGCCCATTTTCAAAGGGAAGACATGCGGTGTTTTCGACTATCACCCCGCCGCCGCCCGCGTCATGCGCGTCAACCCCGACCCCGTTTCCATATGACCGCACCAGCCTGTTGTCACCGCAACCGACATCGAGCAATTCGCCCTTGATAAGCGGCAGGACGTTATTGATGCGCTCGGCGGTGATGGACGTAAACCCGAATCGCTCCGACGCTTCATTGGATAGAACGGCCAGCCGGAGCGGCGCCCCGATAAAATCGTAGATAATCTGG
>JADGAO010000072.1 GCA_015231995.1 Nitrospinota bacterium
TCTCCAGCATTGTGGAGCCGTTGGGGGTGTGCGCGACCTCCGGGTGGAACTGGATGCCAAACCAGGGTTTGTCGCGATGCGCCATCGCCGACACGGGAGACGCGCCGGTCTTGCCGATGACTACGAACCCGTCGGGAGCCCTCTCGATGCGATCGCCGTGGCTCATCCAGACATCCTGTTCCGGCGCAAGGCCGGTGAACAGCGGGCTTGCCGTGTCGCACGAAAGCTTTGCCGGGCCGTATTCGCGATAGGCCGATTTGCCCACTGCGCCGCCGAGCAGATGCGTCATCAACTGCATCCCGTAGCAGATGCCGAGGACGGGGACGCCAAGCTCGAAGACCTTGCGGTCGATCATCGGCGCGTCCTCCGCCGTGACATAGCTCGGCGAGCCGGAGAGGATTATCCCTTTGGCGCCGAAGCTTTTGATTTTGTCGAACGGGATGTTGTACGGGTGAATTTCGCAATACACCCGCGCCTCGCGCACACGCCGAGCGATAAGCTGAGTGTATTGCGAGCCGAAATCGAGGATCAGGATTTTTTCGTGTGTTTTAACGGTCATTTAACTTCCACTATCTATTAGATTTTTCATATTCATCTTTTCCTTTACCAGCTACTTTAAAGACGTGGCTTCCCGCTGTCCGGGGAGCTCTTCACCCCGGACGCAACGCACAAGACAACGTGAACCTAATTTTGTCCCCCTTACCAAGGGGGACCGCAACGGGGCCCTGCCCTGAGCGAAGCGAAGGGTTGCGAGGGGGTTTAATTAAACCCCTCCGGCGCGATTACGCGCCCCCTCCCCGAGCTTCAGGGATGGGGAAAAATGGCCACTTCCTCCACGTCCGACAGCCGTACCACGACTCCAGAAGCAGAGCCTTGAACAGCATCAGCGGCGGAATCGGCGGCCTGCCACCGCCCTTGTACATCTTCAGCAGAAGCTTTTCGATTCGCGTGAACTCTATGACGTTAACGGCATCATCGAGCATCGTTTATTTTTTGCGCCGCATCTGATAGTCGCTGGTCAAAGGTCGCCGGGTTCATCGTCATTCCCCTCTATTTGGATAAACGCTCCCTGTTTAGATGCGCTATCAAATAACAGGCTCCGGAAAAAGAAGGGTTTTCATAGGTTCCATACTAATTCAATGAAGTAGGCGAACCCGCCTGAGCATACCCTGTTGTTGAATATATAGCGTCATAGCAGGAGGATGGGGAAACCTGATCACCGCCATAATATGCGCACTTGGTCAAGTAAGGTATTTCCCAATTGGTAATATTTTTACAAGGGACTGTTTTACTGACTAGGACTGCGGCACGCCCGACATCAACAACACCTTCGGAGCTTACACCATAAGCTTCGATAATGACATCAAACTCACCCATTTTGGAGCCGGACGCATCATATAAATTCACATGTGGCCAAAGGGAAATACCTCTGGAATAATAATTTGTGAACTTTAATTGAATTTCACACCTGTCAGGATACAAAACAGCGTTGGTATTATCAAGGTTAACCGTTATTTCAAACACAAATGGCTTGTCGGCGCTTCCAGAACTCGACGAGCTCTGGCTGGTCGTGTCCTGGCTCGACGAAGTCTGACTGGCGCTTGGAGTTGCTTCACCGCATGCTGACAGCATATTCATCATGAGAGCGCCACAGATTAAAACATAGTTAAGTCTAACCCAAGTCATTTCAACGCCCCTCCTGTTATACCTCTTTGTTTTATATGGATATTTAGTGCTTGGCGACGCTTTTACCCTCTTTTGCCCTATGGCAAAACCCGCTGGCAATCACACCTATGATTTTGAAATGTCAATCTGAGACCGCTACCTAATTGGTCTTTAGGCCCTCTTTCCTCTTCCATTCCTGATTTTCCTCAGCAAAACCAGGTTTTCACCATTGCGTCACGCCTTTCAACCCCGGTTTCCAGTCAACTGAGAAAGGGATCAGGTCTTTACTTTTGACATTTTGCGTTCGCCATGCCCCTCGCCAGCCCCCCAGCTTTTTGGCATAAAACCAGCACATCAAGCATAACGAAGCATTATATACTCCCCTGAACAAAGTCAATCAAAAAATGCATTCCTGCTGTCCGGGGTGTTCTTCACCCCGGACGCAACGCACAAGACAACGTGAACCTAGGCTTGCATAATCCATCACGTTCGCAATATTGTCATTCTGAGGCGAAGCCGAAGAATCCATCAATAGAATATTCTATTATACTTTGATCCTTCGGTCGCCAGAGCTCCCTCAGGATGACAAAATATGGAAATCGTTTGGCTATGCAAATCTCTTCGTGCTTCGGGGAGGGAAAAGAATGGCTCCTTCGCCCCGCCGAGCAAGACACTTATTCTTAACTCACCCCTCACCCGGCGCAGAGCGCCACTCCTTCGACTTCGCTCAGGACAGGCTCTCCCCCGCAAGGGGCGAGGATAACGTGTTACAGTCTCACTTCCCCCCTGTCTCCGTCGTGTAGTTGGGCGACTCTTTGGTTATCTGCACGTCGTGGACGTGGCTCTCCTTCAGCCCCGCCGACGTTATCTGGACGAACCGTCCTTTCTCCTTCAAATCCTTTATCCCGGCCGCGCCGCTGTATCCCATGCCGGATCGCAAACCGCCTATCAACTGATGCGTAACAAACGACAGGTCGCCTTTGTACGGAACCCTGCCTTCCACCCCTTCGGGCACAAGCTTAACGCCGCCAGCTTTTTTGTCCTGAAAATACCTATCGGCGCTTCCTTCCGTCATCGCGCCGATACTGCCCATCCCTCGATACTCTTTGTACGCCCGGCCCTGGTAAAGTATCTTCTCCCCGGGCGCCTCTTCCACCCCGGCGAACAACGAGCCGATCATCACCACGTCCGCCCCAGCCGCTATCGCTTTTACGATGTCGCCGGAATGTTTTATCCCGCCGTCGGCTATCACGGGAACGCCGTATTTGACCGCTTCCATGGCGCAGTCGTTTATCGCGGTAATCTGCGGCACGCCGACCCCGGCCACTATCCGTGTCGTGCATATGGAGCCTGGCCCTATGCCGACTTTCACGCCATCCACCCCGGCCTCTATCAAATCCCTGCAGGCTTCCGCCGTGGCGATATTGCCCGCGATGACCTGAAGCTCCGGCCATTTTTTCTTAACGGCTCTCACCGAATCCACCACAGACTTCGAATGGCCGTGGGCCGTGTCTATCACCACCACGTCGCATCCGGCGCGTATCAGCTCCGCGATACGCTCGTCCCTGTCGGCCCCGACGCCCACTGCGCCGCCCACGCGGAGCCTGCCCTGATCGTCTTTTGCGGCGTTGGGGAAATGAAGGCTTTTTTCGATGTCCGTCATGCTGATAAGCCCGGCAAGCTTGCCCTCCTTGTCCACGACAAGCAGTTTTTCCACCTTGCCTTTGCGAAGTATTTCTTTGGCCTGTTCAAGGGTCACTCCCGATGGCGCGGTGATCAGACGCTCTTTTGTCATCAGTTCGCTAACTGGCTTTTCCATGTCCGACTCGAACCGCATGTCGCGGTTGGAGAGGATGCCCACAAGCTGTCCGCCGCGAGTGACGACCGGGAAACCGGAGAACCCGTATTTGGCCGCAAGCTTGAACGCATCACCCACCTTTTGCTCCGGCTCCATGGTGATGGGGTCGGTTATCATGCCGGTGACGTAGCGTTTAACCTTGTCCACTTCTTTGCGCTGGCGGTCGAGCGTCATGTTCTTGTGGATTATCCCTATGCCACCCTCAAGCGCCAAAGCTGTGGCCAGCCGCGCTTCCGTAACCGTGTCCATAGGCGCGGAGACGAGCGGGATGTTGAGGCTTATCGAGCGGGTGAACTTCGTTTTGGTGTCCACCTCGGCGGGCAGGACCTGGGAAAAATTCGGTAAAAGCAGGACGTCGTCAAAAGTCAGCGCGAGGCGCGTATCGGCGAATTTGTTAAGCATCTGGCAAGCCCTTTACATGACCCAAATATTACTTATAAAGAAACCGGTCCGTTCGCGCAAGTCTTTTGACGAGGCCGGACATTCATGACCCTTAAAAACCACGCCAATCCAGTGATGCGCGGCGAAGGTCAGGCCAGTTTTTCCCCCGTGGAACTCATGGAAAGCTCCACATGCAGGACGCCTTTCTGCTGGCGCATCTGGTCGGCTATCTGCCGTATGTCCCCGGCCTTGCCGCGTATCATTATCATCTCGGCGCAAATATCGTGCGAAAGATGCACATGCGTTGTGGCGAGTATCGCGTGATGGTGATGGTGCTGGAGGCCCGTCAGCTTGCTTGAGAGCTTGCGGGAGTTGTGGTTGTAGACCAGCGTGACGGTTCCCAACGCCTCCTCGTCTTTCTCCCATTGCCTGGAGACGAGGCGGGAGCGGACGAGGTCGCGGATATACTCCGACCGGTTCCTGTACCCGCTCTCTTTGACGAGGGCCGCGAGTTTTTTGAGCAGAGGCTCTTCAAGCGAAATGCTCAGTCGTTCAAGCTTTGGCATTGATCCCTCATTCCCCGGTTAAATGCTGATTCTTTTTAAAACAACATATCTTGCGCTTGCGCAGGTGTTCTTCACCTGCGCTCTTGTAGAGGCGCATCGTTCTGCGCCCGTCTTAAAAGAATGGCGGTTCTCGAACCGCCCCTACCGGTTGACGACGGGGTGAAGAACTGCCCGACGAGCAGAATCCATCGCATTCGCAATATTGTCATTCTGAGCCCTTCGCTTTGCGCAGGGTAAACTCCGCATAGTTGTCATTCTGAGCGAAGCGAAGAATCTATCAAATAGAATATTCAATTCTACTTTGATCCTTCAGTCGAGGACTCCTTCAGGATGATAAAACATGAAATCGTTTGATTATGCAAACTCCATTTTCCAAGCAGGGCGACCGGGCGGCCCGCCGGGTCGCCCCGACGAAGAATAATTCTCACTTTCACCTAACTCTTTTCCTCGAATCGGTTTGATGATAGCATCAAAAGCCATGCGTTTCATTGACGAGCAACGGTTCCTGGAGGAGATGCGTTCCTTCGGCCTCGATTTGTCCGAGGACAGGAGATATCTGCGTTTCCGTAACGTGGACGCGACGATGGGGTTCGACTTCACCAACCTTAGCATGCCCGGCTCGGACGACGATGTTTTCGATTCCCTCAACGCCCGCGAGGGTGGTGTGGAAGCGATAATGGTGCGGTCGGCTGTGGACATGATGGAGTCCGCGCGGCTTTTCCCGATCTACCTTTTCGCCTCCGACAACGAATGGCTCGACGAAGACCCCGCCCCGCTTCTCCAGCAGGGGCTTCTCACGGAGAACGAAGCCAAAGCGCTTACGGCCATCGTGGAAAGCGGTCATGCAATGGATGTCATCGTCCTTGAGCCGGAGGAGCTGGACATCGCCGTGGATATCATCACTCCGCAGATTTGCGCGCTCGGCTCCACCTGTTTTGCGGTGGACATAAAAGGGCGGGCGTACACGCTTTTCTCGCAGGACGACGAGGTGTCGTTCAACACCCTCGACAAGAATATTTACAGGATGGCCCGGGGTTACGTAAGCGGCTTGTCCAAGCTTCCCTTCGATATCATCTGGTGACGGTGGCCGATACCGGCCATCTTGCTTATCGCCGACCAAAGCTCTTTTTTCCCAATCCCCTCAAGCGATGAAAACTGCACGGCCTTCACATCTCCGCCTGCGTGGTCGCCAAGGCCCGCCATGGCTTTTTTGATGGCCCCGTGCCTGCGTGTGACAGGTATCTTGTCTATTTTCGTGAAAACGATGATGACCGGGATTTCGTAATGCCGCATCCAGTCCAGGACGTTTAGATCGTCGTCGTTGGGGATTCGCCGCGCGTCCAGCAATACGATGGCGCCTTTGAGCTTCTCGCTTGATTGCAGGTAGGTCTCCACCATCGTTCCCCAGGTTTTTTTCACTTCGTTGGGAACCTTGGCGAACCCGTAGCCGGGCATGTCCACGAAAACAATTTCGTCGTTTATCGTGAAAAAGTTCAACAGCTGGGTCTTGCCGGGAGTGCTACTCACCTTCACAAGCCCCTTGCGCCCGGTGAGCGTGTTTATGAGCGACGACTTGCCGACGTTGGAACGCCCCGCAAACGCGATCTGCGGGGCTTTATGGGCGGGATACTGGCCGGGTTTTACCGCCGACGTGATGAACTCCGCTTTCGTTACCCTCATGTAAGCGGATTGAAAACCAGCCCCGATATGAGCTTGGGATAAAAATAAGTGGACTTCTGCGGCATCACGCCGCCTTTCACGGCCACGTCCATCACCACGCTCACATCCGCAGGGTTGAGCAGGAACGCCACCTTCGTCTCGCCCTTTGCGATGGACTGCGCCGCCTCTTTCGGGCTGATCGTGTAACCGATAACAGACTTGTCGGCGACGGCTTCCTTCGTGATTCCCAACATCCTCTCGAACACCAGCTCCTGCAAAACCGATACGTCCAGCAGACGGAGAACATCCGAGAGCCCGCCAGTATCCCCCGCCAGATATTTCTCTTTTTTGAGCGTGATGACGCTCGAAACGCCGGGGGCGATGACGCCGAAACTTGGCGCCACGGCTCCCGCAGTTCTCAGCGCGGCCATAAACGGCGCGGAATCGGCGGGGTCGAACTTCACCGGCTTCACATCGAAACTCTCCGGCAGGCGTTCCAGAAGGCTTTTGACCGCCTTCTCATCAACCCCTTTAACCAGCCGATGGGTTGGAAGCACCGTGAACCCTTCGCCCAGTGAGTTGGAGAGGAACATGAGAACGTAATCGTACTCCGCCGGGCCAGCCGGTTTTTCCGCCTCGTGGCGTTCGCTCCTGTAATTGAGGGCTGTCTCGTATCTGTGATGCCCGTCGGCTATCACGACATCCCTGTTTCTAAGATGGCTCTGCACCTGCGCGATGACCGCCTGATCCGTGACGACCCACATTTGATGAACAACGTTATCGTCGTCCGTGGCGTTGATGTCCGGTTTTTTCGAGTTCATTATCTGCGCCCATATCGCGTCCAGCTTTTTTTCCGGGTCGGCGTACAGCCCGAAAATCGGCGAGAAATTCGTCTTGCAGGCTCTCGTGAGCTTGAGCCTGTCGAGCTTGGGGCCGGAAAGAGTGCGCTCGTGCCTGTGGACGGACTGTCCGAACGGCTCGGCCAATCGCCTGCAGATAAACCCTACGCGGCGGAGCATACGCCCTTCCATCTCGTAATCCTGCGCGTAGAGATATATCGCGGGCAGAGCCTCACGCGACAGGATATTGCCGGAAAGCCATTTGCTCAAGACTTCTGAGGAGCGGGTGTAGCGGTTGTCAGCCTCCGTATCCGTCCCGTATTCGTAACCGAGTATCAGGCGGACGACGTTGTGCTCGTCGCTATCGTAAAGGGCCTTTTGCTGGGCCGGGGATATGACGTCGTAAGGAGGGGCTAAAACCTTCCCGATTTGCGTAATGGCATTCTGGTTGTACCGTATGCCCCTGAAGGGAACAACTTTCTCCATGATCCTCTGTAGTGGGTAATGAAAAGGGTTAAACGTTCAGGGCTGAACCACCGATGGGGAGAGGGCTTTTAGCGATGCCTGCCCGGCCGCTTCTTTGGCGGTTTTCTCCGTCTCGTAAGCCCCGGCCAGAACAACAGCCTTGCCGTCGCCAGCGGGAGCCGTGTATGCGGAAACGCCCTTGGACACAAGCTCCGCCGTTTTGGCCTGGGCGTCTTTGACGCTCATCGGCCCGGCCAGCCGCAAAGAGTATGGCAGGTTGAGCGTCCGCCCATATTTAATCAAACCGGATTTGCGGAGGCTCTCTAAAAGAGCCGCCGATTCTTCCACGTTTCCGAACCTGTCGAGCGCCACTCGGAAAAGCGTGTCGCCTTTGCTCGAAGGGGCTATGACGTATGCGTTGTGTCCTTTCCTGCGGAGTATCCGGGACAACTCTTCGGCGGCGCTCTTCTCGTTGAAAGCTCCAACATGCGCCGTGAACGGTTTGCCTTTTTCGGCGGAAGCCGGGCGCACGGGAGACTGAACCGCCTTCATCGCCGTAAGAGGTTTGAAACCGGCGCTCTCCTTCTTAAGCTGGATAGTCAATTCTTCGGAGCCTTTGACGCCTTTTCTGGCTATCTTGACGTCCACCAGCCCCTTATCCGAGACATCCCCGATTGAGATTATATCTATCTCGTCGGCTTCCATTGCGGGGCCTTGCGAAACTTTCCACTCCGACACGGCTTTCAACACAGAGCCGTAATGGGCCGGAGCCTTCGACTTGGCCTGAACAGGCGCAGACGCGGGAACCGGAGCGGGAGCGGGTTTTGCGTCCGGTTTCACGGCCTGAACGATCGCAGGAGCCGGAGCTTGCGGCTTGGCCTGCTCCACCTGTTTTTTAGGCGCGGGGGCTGGCTCCGCCGGTTTTTTTCCAGCCATAGCCACAGTCGCCGGGGAGACGAATTGCACCCGTATTTTCTTCCACTCTTCCCACTGGTCTTTTATTATCTTGCGCGCCTCTTCGCGGGATATGGAACGCGCGGTTTCGGCGGCCTTCTGATAATCGAGCTCGGTTCCGGTTCTGATCCCGTGAAGGTTGCCTTTGATGAATCTCTTCTGGTTATCCTTCCAGACGGCCACGACCATCCTGTCCATGTCCAGCCCTTCCACCGCCATCTTCCTGGAGACGGCATAAAGAGAATCGCCCGTGGCCACCTTGTACATTCTGAAACCCGCGCCGGACGGGACAGGCTTGACTTCCGCCACCGCAGGTTTAGGGTCCTCTCCCTTGATGACATACTCCACCGGCTCTTGACTCTTGGCCTTTGCGGGAACTTGTTCAACGGGCGCGGACTTAACCACCAGAGGCTCCGGGCGGCTTTCCGGCGCAAGCCCAGGCTCTGGGGCCTTCTCCTGTTTCCGGGAAATATCCTCTTCGCTGGCCCTGATCTCCTCCAGCAATCTCTTCTGTTTTTCCTCTTTGGAATACGCCAGCGGTTCTGCCACCGGCAGGTCGCCCTTCAACGCGGCCTTGATATCCTCCTCGCGCCGAGCCTCTTCCGTCTCGTCGCGTTTGACATCCTTAAGGGTCGCGCCGTCCGCCGGTTTGGATTGAGGTTTCTCCTTCGATCCCTGTATGTCGCGGGCGGCGGCGGAAAGGTCGCCCTGTTCCTCTGCTTTGGACGAGGCGACTTCCATGGTCAGATTCTTCTGGAAATCCAGAGCCATGAAGTAGTTTTCGACTATGTGGCCACCGTTCATGTAGGCTTTGACCACCAGGTTGAACGAGGGCTGGTATATCGGGTCGGGGCTGGTTATGTAGATTATCTTGTCCCCCGGAGACGTGGGATGGTTGGCCACTTGCGCCTGAAGGCTGTCGAGGAAATCGGGGCGTTTAATCCCCAGCTTCCGGTAGTCCGCCTCCGATCCGAGCATCACGACGAGGCCTTCCTGCCCGCCAGCTTCAACCGGTATCTCCGCCTTGAACTGGCGGTTGAGCGCCCCCGTCACGCGCACCTTCCCAAGCGAGAAAGCCCACGCCCGATCGGCGCCGAATATGGACAGGGAAACTACGGCCAACGAAAGAAGGGCCATCGCGTAATAGCGCCGCCTGTTTGACTCTCTCCCTCCGGTGGGCGCCATGCGCATTATTAGCTTTTTCAGTTTCTCACCTATCCTTGTTGCGGGAAAACAGGGGGATATCCCTTAACGGAACGCCCGTTCCCCAATCAAAAGCGCTGAGGTATTGTAGTTGGAAGCGGTTTATTTTTCAATGCGGCTCTTGCGCCGCGTATCCGACGCTTCTTGACATCCGGGAAAAGCAGGTTGAGAATGAATGTTAAGGTATATCAAAAATGTTGCCGGATAAATTCGGCCGCCCGGTGGATCTCATCCAGATATCAGCCAGCGGCCGATGCCAATACAGTTGCTCCCATTGCGCGGTCGTGAAGGCGGATACAGGCGTCAATCTGCTCCCCACGGATCAGATATTAAGATTCGTCCGCATACTGGCCGCGCTTGGCCTTACCAGGGCGCGTCTCATAGGCGGCGGGGAACCGCTGATGAGGCAGGACATCGTGGAGCTCACCGCAGGCCTTGTGGCGACCAGGGGCATTAAAACCGTTTCCATGTCCACCAACGGAAAGCTTCTTTCGGAAAAATCCGAGGGGCTTAAGAAGGCCGGCCTTCATCATCTTTTCGTCACCATCCCGGCGCTGGACAGGGAGCTTTTCAAATCAATAACCGGTTCCGATGGCCTCGACGCCACGCTCGACGGGCTTAAGGCGGCGTTGAGCCACAACATCCTCACCACGATAAGGATGACCCTTCTACCCGGCGTCAACGATGACGAGATGGAAAAGCTTATGGATTTCGCCATCGAACGCGGGCTTGATATTTACATCATCGAGGGAAACCCGCCGGGAGCCGTGGGCAGGATAGGGTCGCAGGACATCATCGTGCGCATTTCGGCGCGGCACAAACTTTCACGGCTGGAAGGGGCGTCGCCTTTCAACCACCCGTGGCGGCTTGAGGGGACGAACTCCGCCGTCAAGATAGTCACCGCCGACAACGCGCGCGCGTGTGGGTCGTGCAACCGCCTCTGGTTGAGCGCCGATGGGACGGTGATCTCGTGCAATATGCTCACTTCAAACGCCGACCTGCAATACATACTGGAGGACGACCCGACAGACGAGGAATTGGCCCGGTATGCGGCGAAGATCGCCTTGAACAAACCGATGCGCGGCGCGATACCCTGTTTCCGCAACATGCCGACGGGAGAGCCGCAGGTTTAACCTTTTCGATTATTCGCCTTTGCCCCCCTTCCTCTTTGCGGTTTTGTAGTAGAATTCAGGTGAAGCCTGCGATTGTGGCTTTGCATGAGGCTTCGCGGTTTCCACCAATTAAAGGAAAGGTATCCGTCATGGCCGATTGGTATTACGCCGCAGGGGGCAAGTCCCAGGGCCCCTTCCCCGAATCCACCATAAAAGAGATGATAAAAAGCGGATCCATATCCGACGACACTCCCATCTTCGGCCCGGGCATGGCCAACTGGACAAAGCTTCGCCATATGCCGCAATTTGGCGCCGCCAGTACGGTTCCTGTCCCGCCGTCGGCCATCTCCGCCAGCCAGATCGCCCATGAGATTGACTATCAGGTGTTCGGCGAGGAGATGCAGTTCGTGGAGATAGAGCTGGACCCGGGCGAGAGCGCCGTGGCGGAAGCCGGCTCCATGATGTATATGACCTCTGACATAAAAATGACGACGCTCTTCGGCGATGGAAGCGGCCAAGACCAGGGCGGGTTGATGGGCAAGCTCCTCGGCGCGGGCAAAAGGCTCATCACCGGGGAATCGCTTTTCACGACAGTGTTCACGCATTCGGGCAACCTCGGCAAACAGAAGGTGGCCTTCGCCGCGCCATATCCGGGCAAGATCATCCCCGTTGACCTCAGGGCCGTCGGGGGCAAACTGTTGTGCCAGAAAGACGCTTTCCTTTCTGCGGCCAGAGGCGTTTCCATCGGACTCCATTTCCAGAAAAAGATCGGCGTCGGCTTATTCGGCGGCGAAGGGTTCATCATGCAGAAGCTCGAAGGCGACGGTATGGTGTTCGTCCACGCTGGCGGCACGATTGTCAAACGGGAGCTTTCCACCGGCGAGATGTTGCGCGTGGACACCGGTTGCATAGTGGCGCTTATGCCGACGGTCCAGTTCGACATCGAATTCGTCGGAAACGTGAAATCGGCCATCTTTGGCGGCGAAGGGTTTTTCTTCGCCACGCTTCGCGGGCCGGGAACCGTGTGGTTGCAATCGCTACCGTTCAGCAGGCTGGCGGGGCGGATCCATTCCGCCACCGCAGTTGGAGGCAAGAAGGACGAAGGTTCCCTGCTCGGCGGCCTTTCCGGCATCGGCGGCCTGTTAAACGACTGAGGGATGAACAAACCGGGCCACGCATCCAAACAGCGGCTGATTGTCGGAATTACCGGCGCGTCCGGCGCGGTTTACGGCGTACGCCTGCTTGAGAAGCTAAGAGAGTTTTGCGCCGACGCTATCCAGACACATCTTGTGATAACCCCGTCCGCCGAAAAGACGTTAAGCCTTGAGACCGACTACGCTATAAACTACGTCCGGGAACTGGCCGATTTCGTCCACGGTTACGCGGACATCGCCGCGCCCATCTCAAGCGGTTCGTTTGTCACGATGGGGATGGTTGTCGTCCCCTGCTCCATGCGGACGCTATCGGACATCGCCAACTCGCGCTCGGACAACCTGCTTGTCCGTTCGGCGGACGTGACGCTAAAAGAAGGACGGAAACTTGTAATCGTCCCCCGCGAAACGCCGCTTCATAGGGGGCATATAAGGCTCATGCTGACAGCGGCTGAAAACGGCTCCGTAATACTGCCGCCGATGCCCGCTTTTTATCACAAGCCAAAAACAGTGGATGACATCGTGGATCAAACGGTGGGAAAGATACTCGACCAGTTCGGCGTGGAGCATGACATTTACAAAAGGTGGGGAGGCGGGAAAAGGTAGGAAATCCCCCCGACGCGCTATTTTCCCTTCAGCTTGGCGATCCATTCCTCCAGCAGTTCCGGTTTCACAACTCCCTCGTGATACCCGGCCAACACGCCATCGGGCCCGATAAAAAAGGTCGTTGGCAGGCCGGGGATGTAATAGCTGTCCGCCGTCTTTCCGTCCACGTCCATCGCGATCGGGAATGTAAGTTTGTTGGCGTCGGTGAATTTTTTCACCTGCGGTTTTTCCTGCTGGAAATTTACGCCGATCACGATCACGCCCTTGCCGCCGTGCTTTTTGTACGCCTCTTCCAGCGTGGGCATCTCCACCTTGCACGGGGCGCACCATGTGGCCCAGTATGTGAGAATAACCACGCTCCCCTTGAGCGACGCCAGCGATATCCTGCCACCGTCGGGTTTCTCTAGGTCAAACGCGGGAGCCGGTTTACCGACAAGGGCGGATGGCGACACCGCCAGCGCGGAACCTGTGGAAAGCGCGCAAACGAAAATCGCGGCCAACGCCGCGTTGCGGACTAGTTTCATTGTCTCACCTGAAAAAAACCGACCTCATTATACAACGAGGCAGGGTCAAATGCTCGGCGTGAATCCAAGTTTGTCCCCCTTAGAAAGGGGGACCGCAACGTAGTTGCGAGGGGGTTTAACCCGGATTCCGAAGTTGAAAACGCTTTGGCTCCTGATTGCTTTGTTTTTCA
>JADGAO010000073.1 GCA_015231995.1 Nitrospinota bacterium
AAGAACCCGGCGTGGATCAACTCCAAGACTGCCGCCAAATTGGGGATAAAGCATAACGATCTGATCCGCGTGACATCGGGAGTTGGCCATCTGGTGACAAGGGCCAACGTGACCGAGTCCATCCATCCCGAGGTCGTTGCGATATCCACGGCGGTGGGGCACGACAAGGTCTGTGGCAGGTTCGCCACGGCGAACAAGAAGGCGAAGTCGCACCAATGGGCTGGTGACGATGCGGAGCACAAGCATATGTGGTGGGACGACCACGGCGTGCATCCCAACGACATTATTCCCGTGTGCACTGACCCCATCGGCGGCTCGCAAGGCTGGTATGATGGCGTTGTGACAGTGGAGAAGGCCAAGTCCGGCGACAAGTACGGAGACGTGGTGGCGGACGTGGATAAAGCCATAAAGTTCTACCACGAGACACTTACCTACAACGTGGCCGGGGCCAACCACAAGAAGATGCATTCGGAGGTGGCTCAGAACGCCGAGCCGGGCAAAATTGAGGTCTCTGGGTTGAACAAGGAGTACAAGGATTTCAATCCGGTTATCGTGTAGGCGCAAGGAGCCTCTGACTATGTAGTTCCAAGCCCCGGAGTCTCGCAAGAGGCTCCGGGGTAACTTTCTTTGGAGATGTTATGGATGCCGATGTCGTTGACGAGCTTTTGTCCGCGAGGAGCCTGTATCTCCTGCTGGGCAGGGTGTTTCTGAAAGAGGTTGACCGTGAATTTTATTCACTCCTGCGTTCGGATATGATGGCCTGTGCGCTTGAGCATTTGCAGGCAGGGCTGGGCGGGGATGGTGCAAGCGAAGATGATGTTTTAGAGAGACTTGCGGTAGAATACTCCGCACTGTTTATACAGCCTGGGGCGTTTCCGCCATACGAATCCGTCTTCAAAAAGGGAAGACACCTTGCCGAGCCGGCGGATCAGGTGGAAATCATCTATCAGCTAAACGGGTTCGATTATCGTAGCCAGTGGCCATCGCTTTTCCCTGACCATATTGGATTGGAGCTGAATTTTGTGGCTTCGCTCCTCGACTCGCAGGTAAAGGCTCTGGAAAAGGGTTTGGGGGAGGAAGCGAAACGGCTGGAAAACACCCGCGTGGAATTCATGAAAAAGCGCCTGTGCCAATGGGCTTCGCAATATATGGAGAAGATAGCGGAGGCGACCAGCGACCCTTTCTATAATCCCTTCATTACCTTTGCCCAATCCTTTCTAGAAAGCGAGGCCGAAAGCGTGTTGGCCCGCTCCGGCGAGGTTGCCAACGTTTGACGGACATGGAAGAAAACATAATTGATACGCCGGCCAGGCGCACGCCCCTTTCCATAAACCACGAAGCGTGCATTTACATGCGGAGCGGATTTTCAAAATGCAGGATCTGCGTTGATTTTTGCCCCACCACATGTCTTGACCTTGTGGACGGCTCCATAGTATTTACCGAGTCGTCGTGCGTGGAGTGCGGGATATGCGCTACAGTTTGTCCGTCATCGGTGTTTTCGCTTTCTCGTTTCGGTGAGGGGGCGTTGTTGGATGCGCTGGATGAGGCCTATGAAAAAGACCCTGTCGTAACACTGACTTGCGGGAAAAAGAAATTGATGGCTCCTGACGGATCGGAACCTTCTGTCCCGGCTCCATGCCTTGCTGTTCTTGGGGAAATTCACCTTGTCAGGCTTGTCGCTAATGGGGCGCAGAAAGTGACTTTGACGGCTCCATGCGCGGAATGCGAAGTTTACAACGGAGCTGACGTAATCGGATGGACGGTGGATCGGGCGTCAAGTCTTCTGGGAATACTTGGCTGGAACACTTCTGCAATAACTTTCGATAAAACACAAGCCAGCCAAAGAGCTCTGCAACCTGTAACAAGTCCTGTGTCGAGAAGGTCATTCCTGAAGGACGTTGGCTCCAAACTGGCGCTAAAGGCTATTTCAAGCTTTGAGGCTTCAGTCAAAACGGAGGTCGCTAACGGTAGATTATTGCCATCCAATCTCTCTTTACGGCGGCGCAAGCTCAACGCGGCTCTTGCGAAGGCTCCTGAAGAAACACAGCTTACCGAAAATAATTCGCCGTTCAGAGTGGTCACGGTAGATTCCAAATGCACAGCCTGCTGGGCGTGCGGTTCGTATTGCCCGACCGGGGCATTGGAGCGTGATGAAATGGGTGAGGGTGTTTTTATCCGGTTTACTGCGTCCAAATGCGTCAAATGTTTTGACTGCGCCGAACTGTGTCCGGAAAAGGCTCTGCATTACAGCGAAACATTCCCGTCCTACGCCGTCAAGTCCGCCCCGTCGACGCTGGTTTACAGACCAAAAACGTTGTGCGAATCATGTGAGAAACCATTTATGCCTAAGGGATCAGAAACCCGGTGCCCCGCTTGCGTAAAATGGGAGAAATTTCAAAGGCAATTGTTATCACCATATTTTGAGAAGGAGGTTTCAAGTGAATAGAGGGATATTGTTCTTTGCGGTCACAGCCGCATTTGTGTTCACAATGTACGCCACAATGGCGTCGGCCAAAAAGCCGCAGTACGTAGGCAACCAGGGATGCAAGTGCCACAAGCCGGAGCTGGACGAGTGGGAGAAAAGCCCGCATGGCAAGGCGTTTGAGACGCTGGTGGCGAAGAACCGGTCGAGGGACGAGAACAAGGCGATGCGGGACGCCAAGCTCGACATCAAAAAGGACTATGACAAGGATGATAAATGCCTGCCTTGCCACACTGTGGGGTATGGCAAGCCAGGCGGGTACGAGGACGACAAAAGCGCGAAGGATCTGGTGGGGGTAGGTTGTGAGATGTGCCACGGCCCTGGCAGTGAGTACCGCAACCTGCATAAGGAGAAAGAGGAGACCTTCACCCGCGCCGAAGCTAAGGCGATGGGAGCCGTAAGCGGCAAGGAGGACAAAGCCGTCTGCATGCAGTGCCATGATCACAAGGATTCGCCGTTCAACTCCAAGCTGGACAAGAAGTACATGTTCAACCACGAGGAGATGATAAAGCTGGAGAAGGCCTGGCACAAGGTATTGCCGCTCAAGTTCAAGCATTGACGGGTCAGGGCGCGGCTCTTCATGAGCCGCGCCTTTTAGAACGCCCTCCTAAAGACGCCTTTTAGCGCACCTTGGATCACCCCCAAGCGCAAAGCCCGCGTGAAAGGCGTCTTTTTTTATGAAACTTCCCATGAACTCCATGATAGGTTGGTAGCGTTGGGCTTTTCCAGTCTTTAGAGCCTCTTTCACAAAAGCCTCTATCCAGTCTAAATGGGATTTGGCAAACTCGTCCAACTCCCCGGCTGGCGCCACTTCAATCTCTATCGCAAAAAACTCCAACAGAAGCGTAAGATGATCTAGTGCGTGTGAATATTCGGTTGGAATTTCGATCCCCCGCATTTCATAACGCCGTTTCATGTCCAGGGCCGGATATCCCATGATGTGTCCATGCGCGGTTCCGACGATTGAGCTTCCGTCTTTATCCCACGGCTTATAAACGGATTCGATCAGCGGCGCGAATGGTATGATGGGGCCTTCAAAAAGGGAGTGATATTCCCCCTTCATCTCAATAAATAATTCCTCCGGCGTGGCTGGCTCGGATCCCAACGATGGGAAAAGAAATCCTTCGCATACTGAATGAAGCCACGAGTCCATTTTCCGCTTCACTTCGCCGCCGTGCAGTTGAAAGACGAAATCATGAACAGGCGGTTTGAATAATTCTGAAAGCGTGAAATATATTTCGCCACGCGGGCTTCTTATTGTCATGAGTTTATAATCCCATCCAGAGAATGTAGCCGCTCTTGCAAGCAACGTTGATCACTCAGTTGCTTTCAGCATTCGACCGACGCCGTTTTTCAGACATTTTTAGAATTCGCCGGAGATTTGGAGAGCGGAGCTATTTTGATTCCCAACTCTTCCAATAACTCGCTCACCATGTGTTTCACTTCATCGCGGGTTGCGCGGAATTGCGACATTATCTCTTCCTCGCTTCCCTGCGCCCTGGCGGGATCGTTGAGGGGCCAATGGAGCTTTTCCACGCCGGGTGGCGCCGCTGGGCAATGCTCATCGGCATGGCCGCAAACAGTGACGACAATGTCAGCGTTTCGTAGCATTTCATCGGTGAGGCGTGTTGATTCCTGCGCCGATATGTCCACGCCCGCCTCGGCCATTACCGCGATGGCGCGTGGGTTTTTCCCGTGCGCTTCGATCCCGGCGGACTCTGCGACCACAGTGTCGCCTCCCAAATGTCTTGCCCATCCTTCCGCCATCTGGCTACGGCATGAGTTGCCTGTGCAGATAAAAAGTATTCTGGTTTTTTTCATAAGCATGTTTTCTCGTCACCTCGCCGGGCCGCCTGGCCACGCATTATTCTTGTAAATGGAGCGTCTGGCCGACTTTGGTTTATAGTATTATTTAACGCCTCTGAGATTCAAGATCGCGCTTGCCGCCGATTGGGCGGTTATGGAGAAATCATCATGACTGAAAAATACGAAGAACTGAAGGCTCTCAGAACCGCAGGCTCCGGCCAGGTCAACTACAACGGGCCGGACGCTGGTCTGCTGGAGGCGTTTGACAGCCCATTTGACGGCGTCGCTAAAAACCCGTCTGGAGCGCAAGCCACTATCCATATCGAGGCCCCGGAGTTCACATCGCTATGTCCCATCACGGGCCAGCCGGACTTTGCGGCGATTGTCATAGACTACATACCCAGGAAAAAATGCGTGGAAAGCAAATCGCTCAAACTCTATCTGATGGGGTTCCGCATGTCCGGCCAGTTCCACGAAGCCTGCGTCAACCGCATCGCCAACGATCTTGTAAAACTGCTCGACCCTGTGTGGCTGAAAGTGGAAGGGCGGTTTACCCCGCGTGGCGGGATAAGCTTCTGGCCGGCGGCTGAATATGGGAAGAGGGGAGTGATGGATTGATGAAAAAGATACTTGTCACGGGGGCGACGGGTTTTGTCGGCGGCCATTTGATAACGCTTCTTTCGCGGGAAGGTGGAAACGAGATTGTGGGGACATACCATTCCACTGCACCGTCCGCGTCGTCTCCGGCGTCGTACGTCAAGGTTTCGCTGGACGACTACTCCGCCGTGGAAGATTTGATACGGGACACGGCCCCAGACGAGATATATCACCTCGCCGCCATTTCCGCTCCGGGGGACGCAAACTCCCGGCGCTTGGACGCGTACAGGATTAACACGCAGGTCGGGTTGTTCCTGCTCGAAGCGGTGGCAAGGGTCAGGCCGGAAGCCAGGATGCTTTGCGTGAGCAGTTCCGAGGTTTACGGCAAAGTGGAGCCTGGTGAAAACCCCGTGACCGAGAATAAACCCGCCAAACCCAAAGGCGCGTACGCCGTGTCCAAACTGATGTTGGAGACTGTATGCGCCCAATACGCCGCCTCGCCCGGGATTCACGTTGTCGTGGCAAGGCCGTTCAACCACACGGGGCCGGGGCAGGGGGAGAAGTTCGTCGCTCCCTCATTCGCCATGCAGATGGCTAGGGTGGAGGCGGGCTTGATGGAGCCGGTCATCAAAACCGGCGACCTGTCGCCCCATCGCGATTTTGCCGACGTGCGCGATGTCGTGAGGGCGTATCCGGCCATGTTGCGGCAGGGCGCTCCGGGGGAGGTTTACAACGTCAGCTCCGGCAGGCCGGTGAGCATAAACGGGATTTACGAGACGCTGTTGGGTTTCTGCGGGTCGAAGAATATCAGGCGCGAGACGGATACGGAGAGGATGCGGCCCGCCGAGAACGCTCTGGTTTTCGGATCGAGCGAGAAGCTTTGCGCCATCACGGGATGGAAGCCGTCTATTCCGCTTGCCAAGACGCTTGAGGATTTGATGGATGATTGCAGACGCAGGGTGGCGGCGGAAAAGCGCGGTTGATTATTTGGCCGCTTAAAGATAAACTTTCATTTCATAACTGAAACGTTTTTTTTAGTCGGAGATCGGTGATGTCTGAGAACGTAGAGCATTTTACTGACGATAATTTCGGGGAAAAGGCTGTCAATTCGCCCAAACTTACGGTTGTGGATTTTTGGGCGGAGTGGTGCGCCCCGTGCCGCATGATAGCTCCAATGATCGAGGAACTGGCCAAACAGCACAAGGGCAAGGTCGTTTTCGGCAAACTTAACGTTGACGAAAATAACAAGACCGCCACGCAGTACGGCATCCGGTCTATTCCCACGCTTCTGTTTTTCAAGGACGGCAAGGTGCTAAAGCAGGTTGTCGGCGTACGGCCCAAGGCGGAGATCGAAGAAATAGTCAACGCCAACGCGTAGTTTTCATCAAGCGCCGGCGACGCAATTTGCGCTCGCCGGTTTTTTTGCGCTCTCGGGGGCTTATTGCTCCCTGTGCAGGTACTTTTCGCTTATCTCTTCAGGATTCAAGCCAAGAGCTTTGGCGTACGCCTTGATAAACCCCTTCATAAAAACCGGGGCTGGGAACCTTTTCGGGTTGTCAGACTCTATGGCTTCAAGATACGATTTCTTGACCTTGGTCGCCGCCGAAATTTCGTCAAGCGACACTCCTTTGGCGATTCGTATGTTGCGAAGATGCGCACCCGTCACAGCCTTTGCGCTAAGCTGGGACTCGGCTTTTGTCTCCCGTTCCGCGCCCTGCTTGGAGCTGTCGTCGGAGCCGCGTTGCTGTTTTGCGATATCCTGAGCCGGAGCGCGAGAGCCTCCAGGCTTGCCCTGTTCTCCGGCGGAGGTTGACGGGTGGGCCTTCCCCTGAGCCGGTTGGCGGGTTTCCCCCACGGCCCCGGCGCGGCTCATCAGGGTTTCGTAAGCCTCCTGAATCCGTTTAACCATCCAGCGTCGTTCTTCGTCGGACAACGCCCCGTATACAGCGCGCGAATTTTCGCTATAGATGGTGGTCAGGTGAAGGTAGGCCCGTTCGATCTCTTCGGGCGCGGCGTCGGGATGCAGGTTTAACACCTCGTGAAGGTCCAACTGGTGGGCGTTGCGTATCATCTTACGACGTTATGAAATCGAGTTGACGTTTTCTGTTCCTGGCGGAGATGGAGTTTAACAGCTCCCTGAGCGTGACGCTAAAGCAGGCCGCCGTCTCGCTGGTTTCGTATTCGGCGATGAACGGCCTGCCGCGTCGAAGCGAAAGGGCCACGCGCTCGTCGAACGGGATGAAACCGGCGTAGTCCATTTTGACCCCGTAGAACTTGTTGACTATCTCGCATATCGCAGGGCCGATGTGTTTGTCGTGCCGGTCGAGCGTCTGGTTGACGACTAGCTTGAGCTCCATATCGGCGATGGACTTGGCTATTCTGACAGCGGCGGATTTGTCGGTGGCGGAGATTTTTTCCAGAACCCGCTCCATCACGTCGTTAAGCCCGCTTGTCCTCATATCGGTGAATGCGGCGCTAAGAGTGTTTTCAAGCTGTGGGGCGCCGAGCTGGTTTTTGAATTTCCTGTAAATAAGCATCCTGATGAAATGGTAAACCGTCTCCACCGCAGTCGGCTCCGGCGTTATGACAAGTATCTGGACATCGCCTTTGAGGAACAAGTCCACCGGCCAGAAGTTAAGTCCGGGGCCGATGTCGGTTAGAAGATGGGCGCAGTTGATGGAGCCTATCAGCTTTAACAGCCTGTTTTTCGCCGCCAACGATGAATGATTGGTCGCGGATATGGAGTCCCCGGAGGACGAGATAAGCCGGAGATTGCGGAACGGGGTGGGAACCGCAAGTTCGTTTATGTCCTGCGTTTTGCCCGTGATAAAATCGGAGAGTGTTTTTTGGGGTTGCCGCATCCCAAGCGCGGTATGGGCATTGGCGCATTCGAGATTGCCGTCGAAAATAACGACGTTTCGCTCCTCTTTGGCGAGCAGTATGCCCAGCGTGGTGGAAAGCAGGGTTCTGCCAGCGCCGCCCTTGCCGCCTCCAAAGGTCCAGACCAGCTTCTCGTGATCCTGGAAAGACGTATCCAATGCGTACCCCCAACGCAATAACCGTTCTTTCCTTGGGCCGAACCGTTTGGAATTTAAGGCTTTTGCGCTATCAAGGAAGAATCCCGAACATTACATTCTCTTAATAATACATTATTTTTCAAAATATTCAACAACCGTAAAAATATATTCCACTTTTACTCCAGCCTCACCCCACATCGGGCGAAAATCCATGGCGCGACAGGTTCTCTGTTACCGACCTTGCCGTCATCAATTCTTTAAGCAGTTCAACGGAACCTGCTTTGGCCGACCCGTAACCCGATCTCTTGAATCCTCCGAACGGTTGTCTGCCCACCACCGCTCCTGTGATCTTGCGGTTAACATACACGTTGCCGACCTCAAGCCGTTCGATAGCGGTCTGCGCGTTCGAAGGCGTGCGGGTGTAAATCCCGGCTGTGAGCGCGTAATCAACTCCGTTGGCGATGCGGATCGCCTCTTCTAGGTTGACTGCGCGTATGACGCATAACAGAGGCCCGAAAATCTCTTCGCGCGCGATGCGCCCGTCTGGTTTCACATCGCCGAAAACGGCAGGACCCACATAATACCCCGGCCCCATGATTTCTCGTTTCACGATAAGCGGTTTGGCCGTTTTCATGCCAAGTTCGATGTAGCTTTCCACTTTCTTTTCCGCGGATTCGTCAATCAGAGGGCCGTAGTGAGTGGCCGGATCGGTCGGCGGGCCTACGATAAGGCTAGACACCGCATCCGCAAGCCGTTCTGTGAACGTCTTGTAAACATCGGCAAGAACTATCACGCGGGAACATGCGGAGCATTTCTGCCCGCCGAACCCGAATGCGGAGGCGATAACGCCCAAGACCGCTTCGTCCAAATCCGCCGACTCGTCCACGATGATGGCGTTTTTCCCGCCGGTTTCGATAATGGCTTTCACGAAGCAGGGCCTTGACTTCGATTTTTGCGCGATACGGTTTGCGATCCATGCGCCTGTCTCCCACGAGCCGGTGAAAGAGACAAAAGAGAGGCCGGGATGATCCAGAAGGGCCGGGCCGACGGTTTCGCCGCCCCCGGGCGTGAAATTAACGACTCCATCGGGAATGCCCGCCTCCATCAATGCTCCGGCAACCAACGCCGCGCACACCGGCGAGTTGGACGATGGTTTTACTACCACCGTGTTTCCCACAGCAAGGGCAGAGGCCGTCATCCCCGCCATTATCGCCATCGGGAAGTTCCACGGAGCGATGATCGCCCCAACCCCCCTCGGGCGGTAGAACGACAGGTTGGACTCTCCGAGAATATCGTTTTTCGCGGGTTTGGGATTCTCCAGTCCGACAGAGGCTTCCGCATAGAATCGGATGTGGTCAATGGCCTCGTCCACGTCCGCCATAGCTTCTTTGCGCGTCTTTCCAACTTCCACGGTTTGCCATGCGGCCATCTCGAATTTACGCTCATGAATGATCTGCGCCGCTTTGAGCAGAATTTCCGCCCGTTTCTCCGCCGGGGTTGACGACCATTTACCGAAAGCGGAAACCGCAGAGTCCATCGCCTCCTGCGCCATCTTCGAGTCGGCCCGGCAAACGTAGCCGACGACACGCGACGGGTCGGACGGGTCGGCGCTTGTGAAAGTTTCCGCCGACAGTTTTTCGCGCCCGCCAATTACGGCCGGATATTGTTTGCCGAGTTTTCGATACACCTGTTCCAGCGCCGTGTTATACGCATTGCGGGTTTCGTCATCGTGGAATTGCGTTTCCGGCTCGTTGACGAAAATATCCGACGCCAGGGTGGCCGGCGTGTGAGACCTTGTCATTTCCGCCAGAGATGTCGCCGGATTCCGCAGAAGTTCCGCGATGGGTGTCTTGTCCACAAAGAATCTTTTTAAGAACGAGTCGTTGGAAGAGTTCTCCAGAATCCTCCGCACAAGGTACGCCATCCCTGGTAGCATCTCGCCGAACGGGGCGTAAACACGCACGGGGACTTTCATATCTACCAATGCCTTCTTCACCGGGTCGGCCATTCCGTAAAGAAGCTGTATCTCGAATCGTCCCGGCGGCGCCTTCGTCTCCCACGCGGCGGCCACGGCCTTTGCGACCGAACGCACGTTGTGCGAGGCCACCGCGACGTTTACCACCTCCGTGTTTTCCAGAAGCTTGACGGTCAACCGTTCGAATGTCGCGTCCGTTTCCTCTTTCATCATGAACACCGGCGGGGGCAGGTTGCGCTGGCTGGCCAACATTACTTCCCTGTCCCAGTACGCGCCTTTCACAAGACGGACGGTGACTCTGCGGTTACGCGATTTTAGCGATTCAATCAGCGCGTCAAGAGATCGTTCCGCGTCTGTGAGATACGCCTGAACGACGATTCCCAGGCCGTCGAATTTTGAAAACTCTTCTTCGTCGAGTATGTCGCGGAAGACCGACAGGGTCAGGTCGCGCAGGTCATGGTTTTCCATGTCTATGTTCACCTGCGAGCCTGTCTCCATGGCGGCGCGCAGTATGGGGCGCAGTCTTCGCCTGACCTCTTGAGAGGCGTATCCGGGGCATACCGGGTCGAACCTCGGCGTCAACGACGAAAGCTTGAGAGATACATCCACGGCAGGGTCGTCGCACGCTCGGCCTGCCGAAAGGTATTTGATGAGGTTCACGTACCTGTCGCGGTAGTTGTCGGCCTCTTTTTCGGAAAGCGTCGCTTCGCCGAGAAGGTCGAGGGTGTAGCTCATCCCTTTGCCCAATATTTTGTCCAACGCCGACGCCGTCTCCTCCATCGAAGAGCCAGCGATGAAGCGTTTGGCGGCGGAGCTTACGGCAAGCCTTATTGCAGAGGCCATAGCGCGCGGGGTGATGAGGCCGGCGTCTAAAAATTTGCGTCCGACCCGCAGGTTTTCCGGCAGGCGCAAGGCGGTATCCGGCAGGTATTCGCGCAGATGCCGGACAACGGCCTTTGACGAGCGCAAGGCGGGGAACACGTCCACGAAACGCAACACGCCTGTTTTTATTTCCGGCGAGCTTGTGAGCCATTGCACAACCAGCCCCTCCCACCAGGACGATTCCCAGAAGTGAGGCTCTTTTTCGCCGGTTCTGGAGATTATCTCTTTAGCTATCTCCAGAGTTTCTTTTTCAAAACGCATCGTCGGCTCCGCAAGTTTTGACCACGCTAATTGTACAGGATGGGCTGATGCCCAGGAACGAAGGCGAAAGTCCGTAAGGAAAGACTGACGCTGATCGAGTCTGATCCCCGGCTACGTTTCGCCTGTTGCCTCTCCTTCACCAAGGAGGCCTTTGCATAATCCATCAATTCCGCAATATTGTCATTCTGAGCGAAGCGAAGAATCCATCAGTAGAATATTCCATTATACTTTGATCCTTCGGTCGCAGAGGCTCCCTCAGGATGACAAAAAATTGTCATTCTGCGCCCTTCGCTTTGCTCAGGGTAAACTCTGCGAAGAATCTATCAAAGGAATAATTCATTATGCTTTGATCCTTCGGTCGAGGACTCCCTCAGGATGACAAATAGCGGACTCCCCTTCAGGATGACAATGGCCGCTACAGTTGCCAGAGCGCGTTTCATCGTAACCGCCGAACATCTAGACTGCGTTTCGTTTCTCATCATGCTCCTTTATTCAACATGCTGGTACGCAGGATAACGCAGAGTTTACTGCCTGGAAATAGAACTTGAGGGATTTGGAGCATTTGAGGGACTTGAAAGACTTGAGGGATTTGAAAAAGATGAAAAGGATGAAAAACCGTGAGGTATCTATTTTGCGGGCTTTTAACGACTTTGCGGAGTTCGCCGTCACGCGGGTTGCATTCCGCTACTAAATTGGGCCACACAAAGTGGTTGTAAAATTATAGACTAGGTTATGCCATGTCTAAGCTAGGCTGAAAAAGTATTATTTATGAAGACTTTCAATGGAACACAAACTTGAGACGCAAAGAGTTTGAGGGGGAATTCTCTGGGGCGGGCGACATTCTCGACCGGGCGGAAGTGGGCCAGCTAGGGTTGACGGACGCCGAAGGATGGCCACGGATAATCCCGGTGAATTTCGCGCGTGATGGCGCCTCCATTTATTTCCACGGAGCGGGAGAGGGAGAGAAATACACTCTCTTGCGCGATGGGGCCAAAGTGACCTTTCTTGCGTATATCGCCTTTTCCATAATTCCGTCATACTGGCGTTCCAAAGATTACTCCTGTTCCGCCACGGCGTTTTATAAATCTGTCCATATCCGTGGCGCCTGTTCAATCGTTGACAGTTCGCAAGAAAAGGCCGCCGCGCTGAACACGATAATGGAGAAATACCAGCCAGAGGGCGGTTATATCAAAGTCTCGGCGGATGATCCACTGTACGCCAAAGCCTTGCAGGAGACGGTAATCTTCCGCGTGGACTCAGAGCAGGTGAGCGTTAAAAGCAAATTGGGGCAGAATCTTCCCTCAGAGACACGCAGATATCTTGTCTCCAGGCTTTTGGAACGCGACAACGGGCCTGACAGGGTAACAGCGGGAGAAATAGAGAAGACTTTGGGTTGATCTACAAATCAGTTGTAAATATTTCATAGTGGTTATACTATGTCTAAAATGTGTGAAGAAGCATTATTTATGGAGACTTTCAATGGAACACAAACTTCCTGAACTACCGTATGCGAAGAACGCCCTGGCCCCCGTCATTTCAGAAGAGACCATTGAATATCATTACGGCAAACATCACGCCACATATGTCACCAACCTCAACAAGTTCATCGCCGGAACGGAGTTTGCCGACATGTCCCTCGAGGACATAATCAAGAAAGCTCCGGCTGGCCCCATCTTCAACAACTCCGCGCAGGTGTGGAACCACACGTTTTACTGGAACTGCATGGGGCCAAAGAAGGGCGGCGCGCCGACCGGCGACCTGGCTGTCAAGATCAACGCGGCTTTCGGCTCTTTCGAGAAGTTTAAAGAAGAGTTTTCGACGAAGGCCGTGGCCGTGTTCGGCTCCGGCTGGTTCTGGCTGGTGAAGAATCCCGACGGCTCACTTGCGCTGGAAGGGACGAGCAACGCCGCCTGTCCGTTGACGGCCGGCAAAACGCCACTGCTGACCTGCGACGTGTGGGAACACGCGTACTATGTGGATTACAGGAACCTGCGCGCAAAGTATGTGGAGTCGTTCTGGAACCTTGTGAACTGGGACTTTGTGGCA
>JADGAO010000074.1 GCA_015231995.1 Nitrospinota bacterium
GTGCGGGAATTTCACTCCGCCGCCTCTTGACAAAAGACACGGTTGCTTCGGTCGCAGAGCCTCCCTCAGCAACTTCGATCCTTGTATATTGCTTCAGTCGCAAATGCTCCTTCATGATGACAAAGTATCGAAATCGTTTATTTATGCAAAGGTCTCCTTGGCGGGAACAAGGAAATTCCGGCTCTTCAAGTTTTGAATCGCCGCGCCAATTCCAGAAAATAATTGCTTTATTGCCTGCATTAGATTTATATTCTATACAGTATTTGAAAGAGTTATAAACTAAAAGGCTGATTAGCGGCCTGATGACGATAATAAAAATTACATTTTACGGCACACCCCTCATTAATAGGAGACAAAGCTATGAGCGAGTCCGCCGTAGGCGAGGTTGGCGCAAAGCCGGTTGAAGCCGCCAAAGGCAGGGAGGGCAAATACCTTACGTTCGTCCTGGGGGACGAAGAGTACGGTATTGACATCACCAAGGTCAAAGAGATCATCGGGGTGATGGGCGTTACGCATATCCCGCGCACCCCGCCGTTCATCAAAGGGGTCATCAACCTTCGCGGCAAAGTCATCCCCATCGTGGACTTGCGCCTGAAGTTCGGCATGGAGGAGATTCCGCACACCCGCGAGACCGTGTTCATCGTGGTGGAGGAGTCCGGGATGCTGATGGGGGTCGTGGTTGACACCGTGCGCGAGGTGCTCAACATCCACGAGGCGGAGATAGAGCCGCCGCCCCAATTTGGCACGAAGCTCAACACCGAGTTTATCCTTGGGATGGGCAAAGTGCAGGGTAAGGTGAAGATACTGCTCGATATAGACAAGGCGCTTTCCGCCGAGGAGACGGCCCTTATCGCTAACATGGCGAAGTAGGGGCGACCCGTTGAGTCGCCCTGACGGGCGATTCACCGAAAATCGCCCCTACGAAATAATGCCACCCTGTCGAGGGGTGATAACAACTGTATTCGGAGGTTTTTAAAATGAACTTTGCTAACATGAAACTGGGGACGAAGATCGCCAGTGGATTCGGAGCGCTTCTTGCCATAGCGCTTGCGCTCGGCGGGTTGGCGGTATGGAACATGCTCAGCGTCAAGGGCGGGGCGACCATGCTTGCCGAAGATTATGTGCCGGAAGTCAAGATGGCCAACAACCTGGAGCGGCAGTCGCTAAACACGGTTCTTGGCATTCGATCATTCGGTTTCTCTGAGGATATGAATCACCTGAAAGCCGGGCAGGAGGCTTTCGCCCTGGTGAAAAAACACCTGGGGGAGCTGGAAGCCCTCGGCAACAAGTCAACCCATCTTACGGCCCTGCGCAGTTCCATGGGCGAGGTGAAAGCGAAGGTTGACGACTACGAAAAGCTCATCAACGAAACCGTAACTCTGGATAAAAAGCGCGACGACACTCGCGAAAAGCTTAACGAAACCGCCAAAGCGTTCATTGATCAGGCTTACGCTTATCTCGCCAACCAGGATCAGAAACTGAAAGAAGAGATAAAGGCCAAAGCGGATCCCGCCAAGTTGCTGGAAAGGTATGGTAAGACCGTCACGATCAACGACACGATAGACCTCGGCAACTCCACCCGCCTTGCCGTGTGGCGTGGGCAGACTTTGCGTGACGGAAAGATACTGGAAGACGCGCAGAAGAACTTCCCCGAGATGGAAAAAAAGATTAACGAACTGCTGGCCAACACTCACGAGCAGGCGCACACTGACCAGTTGAACAAGATCAAGGACGCCGCCAACGGCTATAAAGCGGCGATGGTCGATCTGGTTCAGTTCTTCAAGGACAACGATGTCCTTAACAAGAAGCGGATTGAGGCGGCCAATGTGGTGCTTGACCGCGCCAAGAACATTTCTATAAAGGGAATGGAGAATACAGAGAGGATATCCGACGATTCCGCCTCTGCGCTTGGCACTGCGTCGTGGGTGATGATCATCGGGCTTATCGTGGCCGCTGTTGTGGGCGTTGCGCTGGCCTACTTCATTACAGCCGCCATCACCAAACCAGTCAACAATATCATCGAGGGTCTCACCGACAGCGCCGATCAGGTGGCCTCCGCTTCCGCCCAGATATCGTCGTCGAGCCAGTCGCTGGCGGAAGGTTCGACAGAGCAGGCTTCGTCGCTGGAGGAGACATCTTCGGCGCTCGAGCAGGTCTCCGGCCAGGTGCGGCAGAACGCCGACAACGCCAACCAGGCAAGCTCGCTTGCGCGTGACACTCGTGACGCGGCTGAAAAGGGCGCACAGACCATGTCTGACATGATTAACGCGATGAAGGCGATCAACAAGTCGTCCGAAGAGATCGCCAAGATCATAAAGGTCATCGAGGAGATAGCGTTCCAGACCAATCTGCTTGCGTTGAACGCGGCGGTTGAAGCGGCGCGGGCCGGCGAGCACGGCAAAGGGTTCGCGGTGGTGGCCGAAGAGGTGCGAAACCTCGCCCAAAGGTCGGCTACGGCGGCCAAGGACACGGCGGCGCTTATAGAGGACGCCGTCAAACGCGCTTCGGAAGGAAGCGAGATGGCCAACAAGTCCGGCACGGCGTTGAACGGAATTGTGGAGAGCGTGAAGAAGGTTACGGACCTCGTCGCGGAAATCGCGGCGGCTTCCGGGGAGCAGGCGCAGGGCGTGGATCAGGTGAACACGGCTGTGTCTCAGATGGACAAGGTGACGCAACAGAATGCGGCGGCGGCGGAAGAGACTGCGGCGTCGTCGGAGGAGCTCAACGCCCAGGCGGACAGGCTCAAAGACATGGTCGGCGACCTGGTCGGCCTTGTGGAAGGCGCTTCGTCATCGAGGACGAGGTCGTCGTCCCCTGCGCATCACGCTCCCGTCGCCCGCGCAAAACCCAAGGCGTTAAAGGCTTTGGCGCATCATGCCCCGGCGGAGCGCAAAACCTCGCCCGCGAAACATTCCAAAGCCGAAGGCGAAGCCAAGCATAAACCGGACGACATCATCCCGATGGATGACGATTTCAAGGATTTTTGACAGGCGGTAATCCATGTGGGGCGGCCATTCGTGGCCGCCCTTTTTTTGTACAACGGGAGAGGGCAGGGGGTGGGTGACTAAACCCGGATTCCGAAGTTGAACGCGGATGACCATGATCTGAGAGATTGCTTCGTCGCTTTGCTCCTCGCAATGACAAATTGGAGCTCGGAGGGGTGTTGTAGCCCGTAGGGCGGTCACCCCGCCGAGCCAAAACTCTATCTTTTCCCCCTCCCTCGAGGGGAGGGGGGAGGGGGTGGGTGACTTAAAACTCTCTCAACCTCATCGAAAAAAGATGATATGTTTTCATGCCGTCCCCTAAAGCCCATGACCCCGATCTTTTGATGTGAAATTTACGGCTTTGCTCCACCCTCCCCCGGCCCCTCCCCTTAAGGGAGGGGTGAGGGGGTAAGGACTCTATCTTTTCCCCACTCCTGCAAGGGGCGAGGGTAAAGGCAGAGAACCGCTCCTGAATCAAAATTCCTCTCTCGCCCGTTTGTCGCTCTTTCTTAACAGGCTTCTCCATAACTGGTAAACATCGCGGAACGCATTGTCGTTGACGACGGTTATCGTTATCCCGGCCCGATCTTTCGCCCCTTCCATCGGTCTTACGCCCACGCGCAGGCCGCCTCGGACGTTGTTATAGACGATCATGTTCCGTCCGTAATCTTTGGCGTCGTGCACGCCATACTTTGTCATGTACTGGAAGATCATTTCGTCGGAGGAAAGAAGGCCGCTTGTGTCGCAGACGTTATACTCGTATGAGAACAATGTCCCGCCCGGCTGGTTTGGGCCACTGGTCGGAGGGCCTGCCAGAAACAAAAGTCTTGGCGCAGTGTCGCATCCCTGATCGGGGGACGTCACCACGATGACCGGCAATTTGGTGGCGATCCTGTCGGAGACGAAAAACCCGGCGGGCGCAGTGGCCCAGATGTTTTTCGGGTCGCCAGCCTTTAGATAGTCACTCCAGGCCAGTTTGGACGACTCCTTGTAACCGGGCGATTTTTCCAGGAAGATGTTCATTCCAGCCTTGAAGAATCCGAAATCTGTCCGTATTTCTCTCTCTTTGGCCTGTTTGGCTTGTGCGAAAGATGGGCCGGATAGAGAAAGTACGACGGCCATCGAAAATATTATCGTTCTCATCTGTAAACCCCCGTCATCATGGGATGGAAAATCGAGTCATCGTGCACAATAAGAGTATATTGCGGGAAGACTGTCATTTCCTCCGGCAGTTTGAACCGGTACATCGCCGCAGAGCCGGGGATATGTCTGCCCAGCGAAACTTTCATTCCGGGCGAATGCGGGTTGTTGATCAACATTACACCGGAAATTCTAGGGAAACCATAGCCGTACACCCATCCATACAGTTTGTTTATGCTATGATTCCATCTGTTTTGGACAATGAAATAAATAAACCCGTTATCCCGGTCAATGTAAGCCGGTTCAAGTTGAACCGCATTTCTAGCCGAAACAAGGCCCGGCAAGGCAAAAATTGCCCCGAACAGTATGCAGATAACGGCAATTCTTTTCATTTTCCACCCTTTTCCATGGCATAGAGCTTTGCAATGTAGATTTAGCAATAGGTGTGCCGTAAGGATTGTTAACAACCCACAGTATGGTTATCCGATGTAAAGACCACTCGATTTGAGCGGCTGTTTATGCGCCGTTTTTCATATTTCAGAGTTTCCTTTTCGCTTGACAACTCTGGTGAAAAATAACAAAATCATCATCCCGAATTGCGCCCTTTGTAAGCGCGCGCCAGAGTGTGGGGTTACGGTTTTTCACGCCCTGCCTCCGGTTATTTCCTTGGGGGGAGACAAACTAAAGAGACTCGGAGTTTGGAAATGGGACTTAATCTGACTCAGAAGATACTCAAAAGCCATCTCGTTGAAGGTGAACTTACGCCGGGCGCAAAAATCGCCATTCGAATTGACCAGACTCTGACGCAGGACGCGACGGGCACAATGGCCTACCTCCAGTTTGAGGCCATGGAACTTCCACGGGTAAAGACTAAATTATCAGTGTCTTATGTTGATCACAACACCCTGCAGACCGATTTTAAAAACGCGGACGACCATCTTTACCTCCAGAGTGTTGCGGCCCGGTACGGCATCCATTTCTCCCGGCCCGGCAACGGCATATGCCATCAGGTTCATCTGGAGCGGTTCGGGGTTCCCGGCCAGACCCTGCTAGGTTCCGACAGCCACACTCCCACACAGGGCGGGCTTGGCATGTTGGCGATAGGCGCGGGCGGGCTGGACGTGGCGATGGCGATGGGCGGCCAGCCTTTCGAGCTTGCGTGTCCGAAAGTCACATCCATAAGGCTTGAAGGCAAGCTACAGCCTTTCGTTTCCGCCAAGGATGTCATATTGGAAGTGTTGAGAGTCCTCACCGTCAAGGGCGGCGTGGGCAAGATAATGGAATACACCGGCCCCGGCGTCAAGTCGTTGAGTGTGCCGGATCGCGCCACCATAACCAACATGGGCGCAGAGTTGGGCGCGACTACATCGGTGTTTCCGAGCGATGCGCG
This sequence comes from Nitrospinota bacterium, assembly GCA_015231995.1. Taxonomy (GTDB): domain Bacteria; phylum Nitrospinota_A; class UBA7883; order UBA7883; family JACRLM01; genus JADGAO01. Next base: position 5,515 of record JADGAO010000074.1, read on the forward strand.
GACACTGGAGTTCTTGAAGGCTCAGAAACGCCAGAAAGTCTGGAAAGAACTTAGCGCGGATAAAGACGCCATCTACGAAGAAGAGATAGTGATAAACCTCGACAAGCTCGAGCCGATGGTGGCCCAGCCCCACAGCCCGGACAACGTCACCGAGGTCAAGAAGCTTAAAGGCGTGAAAGTGACACAGGTGGCCATAGGCTCCTGCACTAACTCCTCATACCGCGACCTGATGGCCGTGGCTAACATGCTCAAGGGCAAGACGGTTCATCCGGGGCTTTCTCTTCTGGTCTCCCCCGGCTCCAAGCAGGTGTTCAAGATGATTTCCGACAACGGCGCGCTGGCCACGCTCATCGAGGCTGGCGCAAGGGTGCTGGAGTCCGCCTGCGGCCCCTGCATAGGCATGGGCGCGGCCCCCAACTCCGCCGGCGTGTCGGTGCGCACGTTCAACCGCAACTTCAAGGGCAGGTCCGGCACAGACGACGCTGGCGTGTATCTTGTCAGCCCGGAGACTGCGGCGGCGTGCGCCCTGAAAGGGGAGATAGCCGATCCCCGCAAATCCGGCGTGAAGTGGAAATCCTTCACCATCCCCAAATCTTACGAAGTGAACGACAACATGATTGTCACCCCTCCCGCCCCCGGCAAGGCGGCGAAGGTGGAGATAATACGCGGGCCGAACATCGCGCCCCTGCCGAGGTTCGACAAACTTCCCGGCAGGCTTGGCGGACGTGTTTTGCTCAAGACCGGCGACAACATCACGACGGACGACATCATGCCAGCCGGCGCGAAGGTATTGCCCTTGCGCTCCAACATCCCGGCGATATCCGAGTATGTTTTCGAGAAGGTGGACAAGACCTTCCCGAAACGCGCCAAAGAGGCGGGCGGCGGGTTTGTTATCGGCGGCCAGAACTACGGACAGGGTTCATCGCGCGAACATGCGGCTATTGCCCCGAAATATCTCGGGGTCAAGGCGGTGATAGTAAAGTCGTTCGCAAGGATACACATGGCCAACCTGATTAACTTCGGCATCCTGCCGCTCCAGTTTGTCAACGAGTCTGACTACGACAAGATAGAGCAGGGCGACGATCTGGATATAGACGTGACGAACCTTGCGGGCAACCTTACGCTCGTCAACAAGACCAAGGGCGTGGAGATTCCGGTTAAAACCGGCATGGGCGGAAGAGATCTTGAGGTCATGAAGGCTGGCGGCCTGCTTGGCTATGCGGCGGCGAAGGCTGTTTAGGACGAGTCATTAATAACATGCAGTCTTACCGGAGGGGATCTGATGGCTAAAAAGAAAATCACGGTGGTAGGAGCCGGAAACGTTGGCGCCACCACGGCCCAGCTTTTGGCTTACAAAAAGCTTGGTCATATCACCATTGTGGACGTGGTGGATGGCTTGGCCAAGGGCAAGGCGTTGGACCTTATGGAGTCGGCCCCGCTGGAGAATTTCGATTCGAGGATCGTCGGCACGACCTCTTATGAGGACACCGCCAATTCCGACATCGTGGTGATCACCGCAGGCGTGGCGCGCAAACCGGGGATGACCCGCGAGGACCTGCGCGACATAAACGCGGAGATCGTCAAGAGCGCGTCCGAGCAGATCATCAAATATTCGCCAAAGTGCTTCATGATCGTGGTCACAAACCCGTTGGACACGATGACGTGGGTCGCCATGAAATACACCGGACTGCCCAAAAACAGGATATTGGGCATGGCCGGCGTTCTGGACTCCACCCGGTTCCGTTCGTTCATAGCGATGGAGCTTGGCGTCTCCAACGACGACGTTCATGCGACTGTGCTCGGCCTTCACGGCGAGGACATGGTGCCGATGCCCCGGCACTCGTCGGTAGCTGGCATACCGATTACGGAGCTTCTGTCCAAAGAGAAGATAGACGCTCTTGTCGAGCGCACCCGTCAGGGCGGCGGCGAGATAGTGAAACTTCTCAAAACCGGGTCCGCTTTCTACGCCCCGGCTTCTTCGGTGGTGAACATGGTGGAGTCCATCGTGTTGGAGAAGAACCGGATCGTCCCCGCCGCGGCCTACATGGAAGGGGAGTACGGGATCCACGGCATATTCATGGGCGTTCCCGTGAAGCTTAACTGGTCTGGCGTGCAGAGCGTCGTTGAGCTTACGCTCACATCCGAGGAGATGGCCGCGTTACATCAATCGGCGGACGCCGTTCACAAGTCCGTCGCACAGTTGAAGGTGTGACCGGTTTACCTTTTTAAAGTTTCCGGCCGCCGGGGTCTTATAGCCCCGGCGGTTTTTTTTATGGTATATTAATCCCGTCGTTTTTATCCAAGGCGTTTTTCCCTGGCGCCGGAGGTGGTTTTGAAGCGGATGCTTTGGACTGCAATGTCGCTCGCTCGCAAAAGAGGCTTTCATGGCCTAGTAAAAACTGATTCCGGGTCGGTTTATGGATTTTCAAAAAACTTTTGACCTGCTAAGCGAACAGGTTGTGATAATCGGCCCATCGGGCCTTATTCTGGAAATAAACGCCTCCGCCAAATCGTTTTTCAATTCTCCCGGCGCCCGTGGCGGATCATGGAAAAAAATCGTATCCCCGTATCTTCAGCCGCCGTCCGCAACCGTCCCGCTCGACGACATGGATGCGCTTCTTGACGGCGCTTTGGAGCGGCAGGGTTCCGCGACGCTGACAAAAGATGGAGTTGAAACTACCGTCAGGTTCAGGGTCGCCAGAATCGCGCAGAAGGGCGATGACGCCTTCTCGCTGGTGATGTCCGCCTCCCCGGCGCCTTCGGCTGAAAAGCCCATGCCATCCCCAAGGCCAGGCGCCGTTAGCGCCAATGAGCTTAACCACCTTCATGCGATCAACCGCGCACAGACCCTGTACATAGCGAAGACGGACCCGTCCATAGTTTTCAGCGAGCTTCTCGAAAGCCTTCTTCCTATCACCGGATCGGAGTATGGCTTCATAGGTGAAGTGGCACATGAAAAAGAAACCAGCAAACCGTATCTGCGGATTCTGGCTGTTTCCAGTTCCGTCTGGAACGAGGGGATGATAGCCCTTCATGAAAGCATGGTGTCCAGAACCCTGGAATTCCGAAGGCTTGACACCCTTATAGGCCACATAATGACAGAAGGGAAAACCGTCATCTCAAACAGCATTTCGTCAGACCCCAGAAGCGGCGGACTGCCCGGCGGCCATGTCAACATCGAGTCCTTCATGGGAGTCCCCATCTATACTGGAGACCGGCTCACCGGTGTTTTGGGGTTGGCCAACAGGCGCGGAGGATACGATCAGGCCATGGAAGACGAGATGAAATCGTTTCTTAAAGCCTGCTCGGTCATATTCGAATCGGTTGAAGGCGCAAAAAGCAGGGAATCGCTGGAGAAGGCGCTAATCAAGAGCGAGAAAGAGCTGAGGTTGTTGATAGACTCCCTTCCGTCGCTTATCGCGTATGTTGATTCGGATGAGCGTTACAGGGTTGCCAACAAGGTTTATAAGGACTGGTTCGGCATTGACCCCGAAACCATAAAGGGCAAAAAAGTGGTAGAGGTCGTAGGCGAGGCCAACTACGCCAAGATACAAAATCATATCAAAAAAGCGCTTTCCGGACGCAAAGCCACGCATGAAAGCTCATTTGACATGGCTGGCGGGAGCCAGACGCACGTCGAGGGGACGTTCGTTCCAGAGATCGGCGAAGATGGGGTGGTTAAAGGCTATTTCGTCCTCGTCAACGACGTTACGGAACACAAGATAGCCGAGGAAGCCCTCAGGAGAGCCGAAGCCAAATGGCGCTCGCTGGTGGAGAACGCGGCGGACATGATACTGCTACTGGATGTGGAGGGGGACATACTGTTCATCAACCACGCTCCGGCCGGACTGGCCGCCGAGGAGGCGGTAGGAACCAATGTGTGCAACCATGTTTCGCCCGACCACTGCAGGACGGTCATGGACGCGCTCACCCGCTCGCTTGACACCGGCGATCCTGTGTGTTTTGAAATGCAGGCCAAAGGCCCGTTTCACAGCCTGTACTGGTACTCCACAGTCGTCAGCCCGATAAAAGACGGCGAATCCGAACCGATATTCATAATGATCACCCGCGACATTTCGGACAGCAAACGCGTGGAAGGGGAGTTGCGCCAGACGGCAGACCAGCTTCGGGAGATGGACGCCTTCAAGAACAAAATGATCTCCATCATTTCGCACGACCTGCGCTCCCCCATCACCTCCAACATCGGTCTGCTACGGCTTTTGCTCAAAACGGGCAAAGACCCGCTCTCCCTCCGGCAACAGCAGATAGTAGAGACTATGGAGCGTTCGAACACGCTACTGCTCGCACTTGTGGAGAACCTTCTGGAGCTTTCGAAACTGCGGCGTGGCCTGGTCGCCATCCACGCCAGGCCCATCTCGTCTTCCGAGATAATCGAGATGAGCGGCCTGATGTTGCGCCAGATGGCGGCGGACAAGGATATCCAGATCGTGGAGGAAACCGCGCCGGACGCATGGCTCAACGCGGATCGGGAAAAGATGGTGCAGGCGCTCAACAATCTCATATCCAACTCGATAAAATTCTCGCATCCCGGCGGAGTCATAACGATCAGCTCTCAATCCGATGGCGATGAAACTGTGATTACCGTTAAAGACTCTGGCGTCGGCGTGGAACCGTCGGAAATACCGTCGTTGTTCGACCTTTCAAGAAAGACCACGACGCTTGGAACGCAGGGAGAAAAAGGGGGAGGCCTGGGCCTGGCCATTTGCAGGGAGATAACCGAGCTTAGTGGCGGTCAGATGGAGATGGATTCCAAACCGGGAGTGGGAACGACCGTGCGGCTTAAATTCAAGCGCGTTGAAGTTCCCGTGGAAACGCAGTGAGAGGGCGCTTCGACGTTCGTTTGTTAATGAGAGCTTTGTATAATCCATCAATTCCGCAATATTGTCATTCTGAGGCTTACGATCATTGTCATTCTGAACGAAGCGTAGCGAAGTGAAGAATCTATCAGAAGAAAAAGTCCATTCTACTTTGATCCTTCGGTCGCAAAGGCTCCCTCAGGATGACAACAGTCGCAAAGCTCCTTGAGGATGACGAAATGTGGAAATCGTTTGGTTATGTAAAGCTTTCTTTGTTGACCGGGAATATGGCTCTCAATGCTTGGCGTCTTCGTATTTATGATAATATTTGTCATCCGAAAAACGCCGGATAAACTTGAACGCGAGGATTGATGAGCGAAAATATCGACACGACAAAGGCCGTCGAGATAGCCGATGGAGTTTACTGGATCGGCTTCTACGATAAGGGCGCCGGTTTCCACTGCAACCCGTATCTCATAGTGGACGGCGACGAGGCCGTGTTGATCGAGCCTGGCTCCGTTCCCCATTTCCCGATGGTGCTCTCAAAGCTGTGCAGGCTGATACCGTTCGAGAAGATAACGAAAATACTCGTCTCCCACCAGGACCCGGATCTTTGCGCCGGGATTCCCAAGTTCGAGGAGCTTGTCTACGGATGCGGCGGGAAGCTAGAGATAGTCACCCATTCCAGGGCTTCCGTGCTGATAGCCCACTACGGCATAAGGTCGCCATTTTATCAGGTGGATCAAAACGATTGGAAGCTCACTCTCAAATCCGGCAGGGAGCTTACGTTCATATTTTCGCCCTACCTGCATTTCCCCGGCGCATTCATGACGTACGACTCCAAAACGAAGATACTTTTTTCCGGCGACCTTTTCGGCGCGTTTTCGTTCGACTGGAACCTGTACGCCAACGAGTACTATACGGAGGCGATGAAAGCGTTCCACGAAAACTACATGCCCGGCAACCGGATACTCCGCGCGGCGATGGATAAACTAGACTCTTTCGACATAAGTATGATCGCCTCCCAGCACGGCTCGATAATAAACAGGGATGTGAAAAAATACATTGATACGTTGCGCGACCTTGATTGCGGCGATTACGTCTTCACGCCCGGACAGGATTGACGGCGATGACGTACAGGGATTTGATAGAGCTTGTCGTTCAAAGGCAGATGGGTATCGTCGGCCTCTGGAAAACTCTTGAAACGCTCAACGACGTCGGCCTGGCGGTGGGCGACGACTACAGGCTTGTCGGCGATGGAGGGTACGACGACCTTGAAAGGCTGGTGACTAGGTTTAATGAAAAATACGGCCTCGTCACCGTGATGGGTTGCAAGATCGTCGTGGGCAGGAAAGCGAGGGAAGGAAACCTGGCTTTACCGAAAATCCTGAAGTAATCCCCGGCGTATGCGCTATTGCCTGCTTTTCAGAAACAGCCCCAGTCTCTTCAACCCCTCCCCGATATTTTCAATGGAGGTGGCGTAGCTTAGCCGGATGAACCCTTCACCGTCGGCCCCGAAATCAACGCCGGGCGTCACCGCCACTTTCGCCTTCTCCAGTATCTCGAACGCGAAGGAAAGCGAATCGCGGGTATATCTTGAAACGTCCACGAAAACGTAAAACGCTCCCTGCGGATGGCTCTTGACCGGCAGGCCGATTTGTTCCAGCCCGTCGAGGATGAATTTTCTTCTCTCGCCGAAAACTTTCCGCATAGCTTCAACCGCGTCTGCGCCCTCTCGAAGCGCGGCTACGCCAGCCCATTGGACGAAGCTGTTTGCGGAGATGTAGATGTTCTGCTGAAGCTTTTGCATGGGCCGGGCGAGAGTTTCCGGGACGATCGCGTATCCAAGCCTCCACCCGGTCATAGCGTACCGTTTGGAAAAACCGTCCAGCATCACGGCGTCGTTGGTGAATTCGAGAATGGATTTGGCCTCTCCCTCGTAAACCATCCCACGGTAAATCTCGTCGGATATGATTAACGGGCCAAGCTCCGCAATCTCCCTCATCGCGTCTGCGCCAAGCACGGCCCCGGTCGGATTGGCGGGGGAGTTGATCATTATGGCTCGTGTCCTTTTCGTTATTTTCTCCGCAACTTTCGCAGGGTTTAGTTGGAATCCCTCATCCTCCGTTACGGGGACATGGATCGGCGTTCCTCCCGCCATCTTCACGAAGTTGGGATAACAGGAGTAACACGGCCCGGACATTATCACCTCATCGCCGGGGTCAACCACTGCGGCCAATGTCAAAAACAGCGCGTTGGACGAGCCGGACGTCACCAGTATCCGGGCATGGTCAATCTCTCTTCCGCATTCCTGTTTCACTGCGTCGGCTATCGCCTTGCGAAGCTCGAGAAGCCCTAGGCTGTGGGTATATTTCGTCTTACCTTCCAGTATCGCGGCGACGCCCGCTTGTTTTATCGGCTCCGGCGTGTCGAAATCCGGTTCGCCTATCTCAAGATGGACGATGTTTTCCCCGGCGCGCTCCATCTCCTTGGCCTTCTCCATCACGTCCATGACGATGAAGGGGGAGACCTCTTTGGCGAGTCTGGATATGTTTACGCTCATGTTATCAACCGAAGTGATGGTGAATAGCCGATAGCGCTACGATTCCGGCGGTTTCCGTGCGCAACGTCGTCACGCCGAGCGACGCGGTTTTA
>JADGAO010000075.1:0-1400 GCA_015231995.1 Nitrospinota bacterium
CTGGATACCCTGTCCCATCTGGTGTCCCTGTCCATCGCGTAAAACCGGCCCTGCACTGTGGCTATCTTGCCCACGCCAATCTCGCGCATTTTCGATTCCAACTGGCGGATGTAGCCGAGGCCGGAATCCGGCGGGGTGTCCCTGCCGTCCATGAAAGCGTGGACGAACACCCTGGACAGCCCGTTATCTTTCGCAAGTTTCAGGAAACCGTAAACGTGTTCGATATGGCTGTGTACGCCACCGTCGGAGATAAGCCCGGCGAGATGAAGGGCAGAGCCATTCTTTTTCGCGCGCTCCACAGCGGCCAGAAGCGCTTCGTTGCGGAAAAAACTTTCGTCGCGAATGGCGACCGTTATCCGTAAAAGCTCCTGATACACAATCCGGCCAGCGCCGATGTTGAGATGTCCTACCTCCGAGTTTCCCATCTGCCCATCCGGTAAACCGACATGTTCGCCGGACGCCTGGATGGTGACAAATTGACGTTCGTTATTGAGCCTGTCGAAAACCGGCGTATCCCCCTTGGCGATGGCGTTCCACTCTGTGTTTTTGGAATGGCCCCACCCGTCGAGGATGAGAAGAACAACGGGTCTGGTCATGGTTTTATAACTCCCTTCACGTTCCAACCTTCAATCTACTATCCGAAAGAGTCCACGTCAACGATACTCAATATGCCAAAGCGAGCATAACGCAAACCGCTCCATGAAAGTGAAAGCTTTGCGTAACCAAACGATTTCGATATTTTGCTGAGGGAGTCCTCTTTTTGTCATCCTTGCTGAGGGAGCTTTTGCGACCGAAGGATCAAAGTATAATAGAATATTCCTTTCGATAGATTCTTCACTTCGCTACGCTTCGTTCAGAATGACAATATTTTTGTCATCCTGAGGGAGCCTCCGCGAGCGAAGGATCAAAGTAAAACAAATTGTTCTCTGATAGATTCTTCGCTGGCGCTCAGAATGACAACTATGCGGAGTTTACCTCAAATCCTGCGAAGGCCTCAGAATGGCGTGATGCGGAATTGACTGGTTATGCAAATCTTTCATTGCTTTTCAGAGTACGTGACGCCGCCTCTCGCCCAGTGTTTGCGAGAAACTTCATGCAAAATCACCTGCACATGCTCCAATGGGATTTTCAGCGTATCCGCAGTCACCACTGAAACTTTCTGGATGAGCTCTTTTTTCATTTCGTCGGAACGTCCGTCTAACAGCTGAATATTCAAAATCGGCATTGCGTTATCCTTTCCTTAAATATCCAACTCTCCGCCCTTGCTCACGAACACCGCCGAATTCTCTTTGATAAAGTCATACCTCGCCGAGGCTTCTTTGCCCATGAGCCGGACAAACGCTAATTCTGTGGCCGCCGCGTCCTGGATCATAACCTTCAGCAGTCGCCGTCGGGATTTA
>JADGAO010000075.1:1498-12962 GCA_015231995.1 Nitrospinota bacterium
GATTCTGTGGCCGCCGCGTCCTGGATCATAACCTTCAGCAGTCGCCGTCGGGATTTATCCATCGTCGTCTCTTTGAGGATGTTCATCGGCATCTCGCCAAGTCCTTTATACCTGTGAATCTCCGGTTTTACGTTTTTCGGAGCCTCGGCCAATAGACGCGCTTTGGCTTCATCGTCCTGAGCATAATGAATGTTCTTCCCCAACTCGATTCTGTAAAGCGGCGGTTGGGCCAGGTAAATATGCCCTTTTTCAATAAGTTGAGGCATATGACGGTAGAAGAACGTCAGCAGTAAGGCGCTGATATGGGCGCCGTCCACATCTGCGTCGGTCATTATTACGATTTTGTCGTATCGCAGTTTGGAATAATCGAACGAATCTCCCATTCCCGCGCCGATTGTCGTCACGAGCGCCTTGATTTCGTTATTTCCCGCCAACTTCTCCGCCGTGGCGTTTTCCACGTTCAGTATCTTGCCGCGCAACGGCAATATTGCCTGCGTCCGCCTATCCCGCGCCTGTTTGGAGGAGCCGCCAGCCGAATCTCCCTCAACCAGAAACAGCTCACAAATAGCCGGGTCGGTTGATGAACAATCCGCAAGCTTTCCGGGCAATGTCAGTCTGTGACTTATGGGGGTCTTCCGCATCACCGCGTCTTTGGCGGAACGGGAAGCCATACGCGCCTGAGCCGCAAGGATCACCCGGTTCATCACCGTTTCCGCTGTCGAGGGGTTCTCCAGCAGATATCGTTCGAAAGCGGATTTGACTGTCGAGTCAACTATCGTCTGCGCTTCGGGATTGTTGAGTTTTTCTTTGGTCTGCCCCTGGAACTGCGGGTTGGCAAGGAAAATGGAAAGCACGGCCACCAACCCTTCCCGCACGTCGTCGGATGTGACTGCGACGGCTTTGGCCTTTGGCAATGTCCGCTCGATATGGCTACGTAACGTCTTGGTCAGACCGTTTCTAAGCCCAGCTTCATGCGCTCCACCTTCGGGTGTGAATACGGAGTTGGCATAGGAATATATGGTCGTTTCCGTGCTTTCCGTCCATTGAAGCGCAACCTCCACATGGATGCCGTTCTTTTGATTGTGATAGAAGTAGCCGCCTCCTATGGGGACTTTGCCTTCAAGCAGTTTCTTCAAGTAATCGCGTATTCCATTCTCATAATGGAACGTCTCTTTTGTCTCGTCTCGTTCATCAAAAATTGTGATACTCAGACCGGAGTTAAGAAACGCCTTCGACTCTGCCCTGTCAACAATCCATTTCTTGTTAAACTCTGTTTTTTTAAATATTTGAGAGTCTGGAATAAATGTAACTTTTGAACCTTTTTTCTTAACCCCGGGTGTCTTTCTCAGCTTGTCCAGAGCTTTGCCACGCGAGAATTCCTGAGTCCACTCAGCTCCGTCTCTCCAGACATCCACACGCAAACGTTCGGAAAGAGCATTAACAACGGAAACGCCCACCCCGTGCAATCCGCCGGATGCGGAGTAGCTCTTATTGGAGAACTTGGCTCCCGAATGGAGCGTGGTCATGATGATTTCAAGAGCCGGTTTGTTGAACTTGGGATGGTTATCCACGGGGATGCCGCGCCCATTATCCTCGACCGCGCAGGAACCGTCTTTGCCTATGGTTATCGTAATCTGGTCGCAGAACCCGTTAATCGCTTCGTCAACGGCGTTGTCCATGGCTTCCCATACGAGATGGTGCAGGCCGACGGAATCCGTGCCGCCGATATACATTCCCGGCCGGACACGGACAGGCTCCAGCCCTTCGAGAACCTCAATATGTTTAGCGGTATAGTCGTCAGCGCTCATATCAACCACCAAGCTTGCTCAAGCCAAGGGCTTTTTTCTTGGGCGACGCCACCTTCCGGCCAACGGTCCCCCTGCCCCCTTCTTCCATCCCTGCTATTTTCAGCGTGTCGTCTTTCCCTGCAAGATATGTGATTGTCACGCTATCTCCCTTTTTAACCAGCCTGGCTCCGATAATTGTCGCGCCTGGTTTGAGCTTCATCATCCGCACACCAGCCCCTGGGCCTGTCAGGGTGGGAACTTCCTCCATCTTCATCAATAGCCCGTGCCCGTCGCTGGACAGTACAAACAACAGAGGCTTATTCTGCGCCACAGTCACAAGAAGAACTGCGTCATCCTCTTTGACGTTGGCAACTTTTCTGCCGTTCTTCGTGGTTTCTGTGGAGATCGTCTCGCTGGAGAACTTGAACCCGGAGCCGCCTTCCGTAATCAGTAACAGTTCCGTCTCTTTTTCGAGTATTTCCCCGTAAACACGCCCAACCTCACCCTCATTCAACTGGTCGAACAACCCGCGCTGATTGGTTGCAGGAGACTCCGCCGAACCGGCGCCATCCCCTTCCCTTTTGATCGCCCCAAAGGTGGAGATTAGCCGTTCGCCGTCTCCGAACTTGAATATGGATTGAACCGGTTCCCCAAAGCCTGTTGTCTGGGGGAGGTCAAGGGCCCGGATGACGTATGCCTTGCCAACGGAGGTGAAAAAACAGACCAGATCGCGCGTGTTCAACGGCATCCACGCAAGCAGGGAATCCCCATCCTTGAACCGCAAAGATTCCGGGCTGGCGACGCTTTTGAGCCGTCTCACCCAACCGTTGCGGGAGATTATCACATGCGCGTCTTCGTGCTGGATGAACTGCTCCGGGTCATACTCATGCTCGTCTTCGACAGTGGTGACTATCTTCGTCCGGCGTGGGTCGCCGTATTTCTCACGGATTTCTATCAGCTCTTTTTTCGCCAGCTTCCACAGATTCGAGTCGGATGAGAGGATGGACGTGATGTGCTCCCTTTCCGCCTCTTTCTCCGCCTTCTCCTGCTTTATCTTCGAAATCTCCAACCCCACAAGCGCGGAAAGCCGCAAATCCAGTATGGCGTTGGCCTGAACCTCGTCCAGCTTGAATCTGGCCATCAAACCTTGCCTGGCTTCGTCCCTTACTTTGGATTTACGGATGATTGCAATGGCGACATCCAAGTCGCTGTAAACCCTGGCGTAGGCGATGAGGATATGAAGTCTTTCCTCTATTAACCTCAACTCATATTTCAAACGTTTCTGGGTGGTTACGAGCTTAAAGTCAAGGAACGACTTTAACATCTGCTTCAGGGAATGTCTTAACGGTGTGGAGTCTGCCGTGAGAGCTGTAAGATTTATCGGGAAACTGACCTGCAGGTCGGAATGTTTGTACAGGTAGCTGATTACCTTGTCCGCTTCCACCGTCGGGGCCTTAGGCTCCAGAACGATGCGTATATCCTCCGTGGACTCGTCGCGTATGTCGCCGATGTTGGGGAGGCGTTTCTCCATTATGTGTTCGGCGATCTTTTCGATCAGCTTGCTCTTGTTCACCCCGTATGGGATGGAGGTGATGACGATCTGCCAACGTCCTTTGGGGAGTTCTTCCCTGAACCACTCCCCACGGACCTTTAACGCCCCCCTGCCCGTCTCGTAAACCTCTTTCATCTCGGCGCGGGTGCTTATCAACTGTCCACCCGTCGGGAAATCCGGACCTTTTATATGTTTCAGGATTTCACCGGTATCCATCGCCGGATTATCAATCATGGCGACAAGAGCGCTGACGGTTTCTTTCAGGTTATGCGGCGGGATGTTGGTCGCAAGGCCAACGGCTATCCCGGACGACCCGTTGACCAGCAGATTCGGGAACCGGGCAGGTAAAAGACGCGGCTCCTCGTTCGTTTCGTCGTAGGTGGGGAGGAAGTCCACCGTATCCTTGTGCAGGTCTTCCAGCAGTTCCATGGCGATTGTCGAAAGCTTCGCCTCGGTGTATCGCATGGCGGCGGCGGAATCGCCGTCTATATTGCCGAAGTTTCCCTGTCCGTCCACCAGCGGGTAACGCAACGAAAAGTCCTGAGCCAGGCGCACCATTGTGTCGTAAACAGCCTGATCGCCGTGCGGATGGTATTTACCGATGACGTCGCCCACCACCGCCGCAGACTTCCTGTACCGCGAATCGGGACGGAGCCGCAGTTGGTTCATGGCGTACAACACACGCCGATGGACAGGTTTCAACCCGTCGCGCACATCGGGCAGAGCGCGTGAGACAATTGTTGAAAGGGCGTATGAGAGGAACCGTGATTCCAGTTCCTCCTTTAGATGGACATCCCTGATTAGGGGTATCCCGTCACCCGAACCCTCTTTTCTGCCAGTCGTTTTTGCCGCCATATCCTTACGGTTGAAATCAAATCAAATATTACTACATCAGACTACATACATCTATATAGAGCAACCCTTCTAGTTCCGTCAACAGGCATTTTTATAAGGTTTGCAAAATCATTGTTTTTCAATTAGCATTGGGCTATGGGTGAAAGTGACGCAAAGCCCTTTGAAATCAAAGGCAGAGTCGCCTTAATAACCGGCGCCGCAAAGCGCGTTGGGCGGGAGGTTTGTCTTGCCCTGGCCGACGCTGGTTTTTTGATTGCTATCCATCATCGGGAATCAAAAAAAGAGGCCGAAGATTTATCCGCCCAGATTGCGGCTAAACACGGTTCTCAGTCTGCGAAACTTTTTAAAGCCGACCTTTCGGATGAAAAGGAACTTGCCGACCTGCCCCACAGGGTACATCGGGAGTTCGGTCGGCTCGACCTGCTGGTCAACAACGCATCCACTTTCCATAAAACCCCGATTGCGGCATTGAATAAAACAGCTATTGAAGAATTCCATTCAATCCATGTGACGGCTCCTGCCATGTTATCCGCAGAATCCGCCCAATATCTGAAAGCTGGAAAACCCGGACGCATCATCAACATGGTTGACGTATATGCGCGGTTCGCCAAGAAGGATTACCTGGCATATACGATTTCAAAAGCCGGTCTGGAGGCTTTAACGCGCCAACTGGCCGTGGAACTCGCGCCGGACATACTGGTCAACGCCATCGCGCCGGGCGCGATTCTTGCGCCAGTGGATGGAGCCACGCCGGAAACGATAGATAAAATACTTGCGCGGATACCGTTGGGCCGGTTCGGAAAGCCGGAGGATATTGTGAAGACTGTGTTGTTTCTTGCGGGATCGGATTATATAACCGGCCAGACCATCGTGATAGACGGTGGCCGGACGCTCACGATATAACCGTTCGCAGAACGGAAATATGGTGCCCTGGTTCGGACTCGAACCGAAACGGGTCTCCCCACCACCCCCTCAAGATGGCGTGTCTACCAATTCCACCACCAGGGCCCCGATGGAAGAAAGAGATTATAGCAAATTAAGATTGAAGGTCTATTTAAAAAGAGAGGGAGATGGAAAATTTGTGGGGAGGCATTGGGAGGCCCTGGCATTTTACCCCTCCTTAGCAAGGAGGGGTCGCTATCGGCGAAAGCCGATAGCGGGGGAGGTTTAACTAGATACGGCGCATGTGTGCGAATGGGCCAATGAGTTAAACCCCCTCGGCGCTTCGCGCCACTCCCCCTTGGTAAGGTGGAGAAAAAACACGCGTGGTCAGGCGACCACGGCTCCCCTTCATGCCGACGTTAACGCCGGGCAATCATTGCGGATTGTTCTTTTTCCTGTGCCGTTCCATTATCCCCTTCGCCCGCGCCTCCAACGCCTCCGCCTCTGGAATGCGGTTTAGCTTTCGCAAGCAATCGGCATAGTTATTTAGCCCATAAGCGGTCATCGGATGGTCAGGTAGTATCTTTTCTAGTATTGCCACGGCGCGTTTGTATAACGGCACCGCCTTATCGTACCACCCTTGTTTGAAATAAAGTCCTGCCAGGTTGTTAAGACGAATCGCCACGTTGGGATGCTCCCTCCCCAAGGCTTTTTCGTCTATTGACAGGGCGCGTTCGTATAACGACTCCGCCTCGACGGGCCGCTCCTGATCGTTATAAAACGCCGCCAGGTTGTTAAGACGAATCGCCACATTGGGATGTTCCGCTCCCAAGGCATTTTCGACTATTGAGATGGAGCGTTTGTATAATGGCTCCGCATCGGAGTACCGTCCCTGATCTTCATAAAGCGCCGCCAGGTTGTTAAGATCGGTAGCCACAATAGGATGCTCCACCCCCAAGGTTTTTTCGTCAATTGACAGTGCGCGTTTGTATAACGACTCCGCCTCAGCGTGACGCCTTTGAGCGTGATAAAGAGCCGCAAGGTTGTTAAGGCTAGCGGCTATATCCTGATGCTCTGGTTGTAATACCTTCTCTCCTATTTCAAGCGCCTTATGCAGTAACGGCTCAGCCTTGCCATATTCGCCTAAAGTCAGCGCCATACCCCCAGCTCGATTCAGATATTTCATATTATTTTTCTCAAGCTCCACGGCGCGGTTATAATACTTGAACGCTTTTTCATATTCCATTTTCTGTCCTGCCAATACGCCTAGCTGATAAGCAGACTCAGCCGCCTGTTTCACCCCTTGCTCCAGGGCTTCAGTGAATAGTTTTTCGGCCTCTTCGGTTTCCCCTTTTTCTAAGGATTTTTTCGCGGCGGTTATTCTTGGTTTGCCGAATTCTTTCTCGAAATCCGAAAGTTTGATGGAAGCTTCATCCAACGCTTTTTTGTATTTTTCCAATGTATCCTTTGGATTCGCTAACCTTTGCCGGACATCCGCCAGTTCTTTTTCAAGAGCCGCATTTTTTTCAGCTTTAACTGCGTTTGTTTTTTCCGCTTCTATTAATTGAGTTTGAAGCTCTTTTTCTCTTTCCTTTAGGTGTTTAATTAGAGGGTTGTTTTCCAGATCGTTTGATTGGAGGATTGTTACATTTTTCGCTTCGCCGATATTGGTTACGGATCCTATTGTTGCATTATCATTGGCGTTGATTTGAAATGTCGCTTTGTCCTTTTCCTTTTTCTGGGAAAGGGAGAATATCAAAAATGGAACTGCAATCCCAGCGATTATGGCGACTGCTATTCCAATGGCGGCTAATTTGTTTGCTAGAGACCAGGCTTTAAACCGGGTTAAATATTTCTTCCACATCGCCAATGGTGAGCCTTATATGAGTTGCGGTATTGCGCGATTCTACCCTTTCGCAATGGCGGGGGCAATGCGTAGGGGGGCACTGACATTTTACCCCCTCCTTAGCAAGGAGGGGTCGCTATCGGCGAAAGCCGATAGCGGGGGAGGTTTAACTAGATACGGCGCATGTGTGCGAATGGGCCAATTAGTTAAACCCCCTCGGCGCTTCGCGCCACTCCCCCTTGGTAAGGGGGAGAAAAAACACGCGTGGTCAGGCGACCACGGCTCCTTCTCTGTAGGGGCGATTCGGTGAATCGCCCTGGGCGACCCACCGGGGCACCCCTATAATCCTAAAACGCTCGCGCTATGACGTACTCCGCAAGGTCGCGCAGACGCGAACTGGACTCGCCGAACATCTCAACTGATTTAATCGCCCTGTCGGTGAGTTTTACCGCGAGCTTGCGGGACTCTTCCACTCCCATGATGGATGGGTAGGTCAACTTTTTATTCTTCAAGTCGGAGCCGGGCGTTTTGCCGGTTTTCTCCCTGCTTCCTTCCACGTCAAGAAGGTCGTCCACTATCTGGAACGCAAGGCCGATGCTTCGACCGTATTCCGTCAACGCGGAGAGTTGATCTTCCTCCGCCCCCGCCAACGCCGCGCCGCCTCGTATGGACGCGACAATCAGCTTGCCGGTCTTGTGAGTATGGATATATTCGAGAGTGGCCATATCAGGCTCTTTGCCGGCCATTTCGATATCCACCATCTGCCCGCCAACCGTGCCGGTGGAGCCGACAGCTCCCGCAGTCTCCCGCGCCACCCTTAAAATGGTCTCCGCCTTAACGCCGGGAAATCGCGCCGTATCCGCCAGTATTTCGAAAGCCAGCGTCAGCAACGCATCACCCGCGAGTATCGCGGCGGCCTCTCCATATTTTTTGTGGCAAGTGGGGACGCCCCTGCGGAAGTCGTCGTCATCCATCGCCGGTAGGTCGTCGTGGATAAGCGTGTATGTGTGGATCATCTCTATGGCGACGGCAAACGGGATAACAATCTCCCTCTTCCCGCCAACGGCTTCACATGCGGTCACGGCGAGAATGGGGCGAAATCGTTTCCCACCCGCAAACAGCGAATGACGCATGGCCTCGTGAAGAAGCTTGGGATTAACCGAGGCCGACGGCGTAAGCTCGTCCATCGTTTTGTCGGCGAGGGTTCTGATCCCCGTGAAATATTGTGTCAGCGGCATGGGATTAAAATGGTGAGTCTTCGGTGGGGTCGGGCATAGGCTCTGTTCCCATCGAGCCGTCACGCTCCCTAACGAGCCGTTCTATCTTTTGTTCGGCCTCGTCGAGTTTTTTCTGGAGGGTTTTGGACATTTTCACGCCCTCTTCGAAAAGGGCGATGGATTTTTCTAGCTCCAGGTCGCCGCTTTCCAGTTTTGCGACGATCTCTTCCATACGCTTGAGCGCGGTCTCGAATTTGATCTCGCCGCCTTCGGTTTTTTGTTCACTCATAGCGTTGGAGTTTAACACGTCCGCACATCCTAAAACAGGCTCTTCTGCCTGCCAACTTCGCCCCCTTCGGCGACAGCGCGGACTTCGCCATCGGAGAGACGTATGCGAATCTTGCCGCCCGGCGCAATATCCGCAACGCTCTTGTATATTTTCTCGCCATCGGGCGATGTGACGATACTGTAACCACGTCCCAACGCCTTCAACGGGCTTAATGCATCCAGCCTGCCTGCGGCTATATGGAACCGGCTACGTTTTTCCTTCAAGACGCGCATGACCATATCGTGGGCGCGTGTCATATCGCGGCTAGATTTTTCTTTGCGCGAAGTTATCCATAATCCGGGCTTGAGCGTCCCGAACCTGCCTCTAATCGCAGAGACACGGCTGGTTTTAATCTCGTGCGACCGTTTCAATCCCATGACCAGGCGTGAACCAAGACTCTCCAGACGTTCCTTCCAGACGGTAAGCCTCTTCTCTGGACTCAATGCGCCCAGATGACGGAACACGGCGGAAAAACCGCTCTTTCTGGCCGCGACAAGGTTGCGGACGGATCGCACTATCCTTTCGGAAAGCTCGTCAAGCCTTTGCGCTTTCGATTTGAGAAGTCCGTCGAACTCCGCTTCTAACCGTTTGGAAAGCTCCGCGATACGGGCGTACAACTCGCCCAGTTCCGGTGTGACCATTTCGGCGGCGGCTGTGGGAGTGGATGCGCGAGCGTCCGCCACAAAATCGGCGATGGTGAAATCCGTCTCGTGTCCAACGGCGGAGACGACGGGGATTTTGGACGCGAAAATGACCCGCGCCACAACCTCTTCGTTGAAAGCCCAGAGGTCTTCGAGCGAACCCCCTCCCCTGCCGACGATGATAACGTCCGCCTCGCCATGTTCGTTAAGGTCGGCGATGGCTTGCGCTATCTGTTGCGCCGCGCCCGCGCCCTGCACGGCTACGGGGCAGAAAACCACCCTCACACGCGGGAACCTGCGTTTTATCGTGCGGATCATGTCGCGGATCACCGCTCCGGCGGACGATGTGACGATGCCTATCGTCCACGGGATTGACGGCAGAGGTTTTTTGTTTATCTGTTCGAACAACCCTTCTGCATGGAGTTTTTTCTTTAACTGTTCAAACGCCGCCTGAAGCGCGCCGAGGCCCTTCGGCTCCATCGCCTCCACGACGACCTGATAGTTTCCGCGCTTTTCGTAGACGGATAGCTTGCCGCGCACGATGACTTGATCGCCGTCACGAGGTTCGAACTTTAACCGGGTGCGGACGCCCTTCCACATCACCGCGCTTATCTGCGACTCTTCATCCTTTAGCGTGAAATAGAGATGGCCGGAAGGATACAATTTCAGGTTGGAGATTTCCCCCTCCAGCCAGAAACCGGAGAACTCCCCCTCCACGAGGTCTTTAAGCTCTGCGGTCAGCTCCGATACTGTCAGAACCTCGCGTCCGCCCTCCAGTTCGTCTTCCGGCAGGATATTCACGTTCAGACCAAAAGCTTTCTCTGTATTTTATAGGCCATCATGGTGTTGTACATAAGCATGGCGATTGTCATCGGCCCCACGCCTCCTGGAACCGGCGTAATCCATCCGGCCTTGTCGTAAACGTTAGCGTAGTCCACATCGCCTACGATATTGTTGCCGACCTTCGTCGTGCCGACGTCTATCACCGCCGCGCCCTCTTTGACCATGTCGCGGGTTATAAAGTTCGGCTTGCCAATCGCGGCTACGAGTATGTCCGCCTGCGAGGTTATCTGCGCCAGGTTTTTGGAGCGAGAATGGCATATCGTCACCGTGGCGTTCCTGTGGATGAGCATGACGGCCACTGGTTTGCCGACGATGTTGGAGCGTCCGACAATGACTGCGTGGGAGCCTTCGATAGGTATGTGGTAACGGTCGAGAAGCTCCACGCAACCGGCGGGCGTGCAGGGCATCAGCTTGGCGAGCTTCTGCGATAGCAAGCCGACGTTGAGCGGATGAAACCCGTCAACATCCTTGTCCACGTCTATCCTGTCGAGCACTTTGCTCTCGTCCAGATGGGCCGGAAGTGGGAGTTGAACCAGTATGCCGTTGACCTTCGGGTCGTTGTTGAGTCTTTCTATCAGCGAAAGAAGCTCTTCCATCGAGATTTCTTTGGGGAGCGTGTGCTGGACGGAGATGAACCCCGCTTCGTGGCACGCTTTCTCTTTCAACCTGACGTAAACGTGCGAGGCCGGATTGTCGCCAACCAGAACGACGGCCAGGCAGATTTCGTCGCCCTTCTCTTTTTTTATCCGGTCAGCCTCAACTTTAAGTTCAGCTCGTATGCTGGCGGCGACCGCTTTTCCGTCTATCTTCACTGTCATGATTTCACATCCGTCCCAAATAGTGTTTTACCCGGCGGGCTTGAAAAAGACCGGCCGCCACAATTGGCGGCGCCAGCCCATTATCGTACATTCCTGTCGCTATCGGCGCATCTATGTGCGGGGCGACTATCTTACGGCTATCCTGCTTTTTTTAAACAAAAAAATATTTTAGCATAGGGCATTTTAGGCGCCACAACTCTAACCAACCTGTTCGGGGAAGCCAGTGGTTCGCCCCTGCGCCCGCAAAATATTTTCATCTTAGGTTTGACACGCCACCCAGATTCCATTAAGATTTATTTTTTGGAATTTGCGGGGTCGTAGTTCAGTTGGTTAGAACGCCGGCCTGTCACGCCGGAGGTCGCGAGTTCGAGTCTCGTCGGCCCCGCCATTTTTCCCCCGCTCTGCGCATTTCAATCGCGCAATAGCGGCCTTCTTTTTAGCGGTAAACCCTGCGGAGCGGTGACTTGGCTCCGTGGGAAAAAGCGGATAGCGAATCCCTCCTTTCAAATTAGACCTTTGCAGAATCCACCACGTTCGCAATATTGTCATTCTGAGGTGAAGCCGAAGAATCTATCAGAGTTTGTCATTCTGAGCCCTTCGCAGGACTCAGGGTAAACTCTACGAAGAATCCATCAAACAAAATTTTCTATTTTAAATTGATCCTTCAGTCGCTAAGGCTCCTTCAGGATGACAAC
>JADGAO010000076.1 GCA_015231995.1 Nitrospinota bacterium
GAACTCATCGGAGTGACGGCCACGCTTGCCGGCGTCCCGATAAAAGAATACGTCACATCCGGCAAGACTCTGGCCGAATGCCAGTTGGCCGCCCAGCGGATGATAGGGCACGACGCGGTCTTTGCGATGGCCGACCTTTGCGTGGAGGCGGAGGCCATCGGGTGCCAGGTCAAATACCCGTCCGACAACTACCCGTATGTTGTCAAACCCGCCATAAAAGATCATTCCGAGCTTTCCAGGCTGTCGCTTCCAGATCCGCGCAAAGACGGCAGGATGCCGGAGATGTTGAACGCCATGCGTATCCTCAAGGCGGCGGTCGGGGGGCGCATCCCCGTGATGGGCCATGTGACAGGCCCCATAACGCTGGCGTCCAGGATCATGGATATCGAGAAAATGCTCTACCTGATAGTGGATCATCCCGACCGTTTCTCCGAGTTGCTGGAGTTCTGCGAACGCGTGTCGCTGGCGTTCGCGCTGGAGATGCTCAAGGAGGGAGCGGACGGGATAATCATTTTCGACCCGGCGGCGTCGCCTGCGGTTTTGCCGACGAAGATATTCCGCCAGTTCGAGAAAAGCCCGGTCAAATCCATATTCTCCGCCGTCAGAGAGGCGCAACCGGACGTGATCACATGGTACTCCGTGGCGGGACCTGTCCAGACCAACCTGGAAATAATAAAATCAATTTCTCCGGACATATTCACCATAGACTATGTGGTCCCACTGGACCTTGCGATGAGCAATTCCGGGTTTACGGTTATCAACGGCAATATCAAGCCCGTGCTGTTCCTGGAGGGGACGCAAAACGACATAATGGCGGAGTCTGCGCGACTACTTACCACTGCAAGGCCCGTCGAGAGGTTCATACTGGGAAGCGGATGCGAGATTCCGCTCAACTCTCCCGCCGAAAACATCCGTGCGCTCGTCCTGGCGGCGGAGGCGGAGGCGCGGTCGTTCGACCGGGTCAACCAGCGGGAAGCGGAAAGCGTGGAGATCACGATACTTCCCCATAGGAAGAAAGTGTTCGTGCCCAAAGGGACTTTCATCCTCGACGCGGCCCAGAAGGCCAACGTGGCGGTGACGACAAGGTGCGACAAGTCCGGCTCCTGCGGCAAATGCGTGGCGTTGGTGAAGGAAGGCGACGTCTCGCCGCCTGAAAAAATCGAAACCCTCCACCTTCGGGATATGCAGGGATCGCACGGAGAGAGGCTCGCTTGCAGGACGCGGGCTTTTGGCGACACCGAGGTGTACCTCCCCTACTTCAGCAGAGTGTTCAAGTCCAGGATCGTCTCGCTGGACGTTGCGGCGCAGAGCGACATGGTGGCGGAGCTGTCCAGAAGCGGGTTCTCCCCCAACATTAAGACCAAACTACTTAGACTGTCGGAAATGCCGGCCTCCGGGGCGCAATCCTATGAGGAGTGGGCGGCCAAGAGTTTAAGCCCTTTCAAGATAGACGTAAGGGCGATAGGCACGCTCTCTTCGCTGATAACTTCCGGGACGGCCTCCGAAGTTTTCGCCGTCATGGACGTGACCATGGAAAGGGTCATAGACTTCTCGCCGACGTCGGCCATCTACGGGCTTGCCGTGGACATGGGGACGACTACCATAACAGTCTACGCCCACGACCTTGTCACCGGCGATTTCAGGTGCGCCGCCTCGATGGAAAACCCGCAGTCGCAGTGGGGGTCGGACGTGATTACCCGAGTCTCCCACGTGCTAAGGGATCCCGCGATGACAGGACGCCTGCAGGCGAAGCTGATCGAGGGAATAAACGGGCTTATCGAGCACTTCCGCAGGGAAGGACTCATAAACCAGGACCGCATTTATGAGATGGTCGTAGTCGGCAATCCGGTCATAACGCATCTTTTTCTCGGCCTTAATCCCGAAAGCCTGTCGAAGGCCCCGTTCATCCCAACGGTGTCGCGGCGGATATCGACTTCGGTAGAGGCGCTCCGCTCGAAAATCCACATGGCCGTAAACCACAGTTGCAGGGTGGAGATACCGCCGAGCGTGGGGGGGTTCGTCGGGGCCGACGCTGTGGCAGGGATACTGGCCACCGGCATGGACAAGGGCGACGAAGCTTCCCTGTTTATTGATATCGGCACCAACGGCGAGGTCGTGGCCGGTAGCTGTAACAGGCTGATGAGCGTGTCGGTGGCCGCAGGCCCCGCTTTCGAGGGGCTTCGCGCCGCCGATGGCCCCGGGAGCCAGACGGGGGTCATCCAGCGCATATCCATGGACGATGAAGCGGCGATCAGTTACGAGACCATGGGCGGGTCCGCCCCGGTCGGGCTAAACGGATCGAGCGTGATAGACGCGGTGGCCGAGTTCATGCGCCTCGGCGTGATAGACATACGGGGCAAGTTCATAAACAAGGATAGGTGGCCTCAGATGAAAGACGATGTTTTCATCCTTCTTCCTAAAGAAAAAACGGCCTTGCACAGCCCCATATACATATCGGCGGGGGATATCGTGGAGATACAAAAAGCCAAGTCTGCGTTCAAAACAGGAATCACCCTTGCCTTAAAGGAGCTTGGGCTGACCCCGTCCGACGTCAGGAAGGTTTTCATTTCCGGCCTGTTCGGATCGGCCATAAACGTGGACAACGCCAACAGGATCGGCATGTTCCCGCAGTTCCCCAACGCGAAGGTCGTCACCATGAGAAACTCCGCCGGACTGGGAGCCAGGATACTCCTACTTTCTCTCAACGCCCGCAGGGACGTTGAACGGATAGCCTTGATGACGGAGCATATGAACCTGGCCAACCACGCCCAGTTCATGAACATGTTTATCGAGAACATGTTTTTCCCGGTGCCGGCATGACTTTCCATAAACGTCTTCTCGACAACGCCAACGACCTGATATGGGCTACGGATATGGAGGGCCGGTTCACATATATAAACGAGAACATAGCCGAATGGGGTTACGACAAAGGCGAGCTGATCGGCCAGCCGCTCCTGAACATCCTAAACACCAAGTACGTCGGCAAACGCTACGAGGAGACTTCCAACAAGGGCTTGAAATCCATCTTCGAGATGGAAATCCTCGACAAGCGCGGCAAGGCGCATACTGTCATAGTAAGCTCCTCCCCGCTTCAGGACGACGACGGGAAGATCATCGGAACAATGGGGATAATCAGGGACGTATCCGAAACGCAAAAGCTGGAGGAAAAGCTCAAAAACGAAGAGAGGTTCGCCTCGCTTGGGCGGCTGGCCACCGGCATCGCGCACGAGATACGAAACCCGTTGTCCTCCGTCAAGATGAACCTCGACATTCTGCGCAGGCGGCTGACCCCGCAAGGCGAGGACGACGAACATTTCAAGATCGCCCAGCAGGAAGTCGCGAACCTCGAGCGGATAGTCACCGAGCTGATAGACTACGCAAAGCCCACTCCGTTCAACCTTCAGAGGGAGGACATGAACAAGACGGTCGAGGACGTGATGTCCACCGCCAAAGCCGCCTGTATCGAGGGGGGAGTGACCTTGTCCAAAAGGTTCGCCCGCAACATGCCGTTGACCCTGATAGACAAGGGAAAGATGAACCAGGCCCTGCTAAACATAATCATAAACGCGATACAGGCTTCCAGACCGGGCGGACGAGTGGTGGTGGAGACGCAGTTCGTGAAAACACCGTCTCCGATGGCCAGGATATCGGTATCCGATTACGGGACGGGCATAAAACCGGAGGATATAAAGTTCGTCTTCGACCCCTTTTTCACGACGAAAAAATCGGGGGCGGGACTGGGGCTTTCGATAGTCAAGAACATCATCAACAACCATAACGGGACTATCAGCGTGGAGTCGGAAATGGACAAGGGAACGACCGTGCGGATGGAGATACCGATACGGTGATGGCTCAGTGCGCCTCGATGGCGCTCAACCCTTCGGTGATGATCTCTTTGGTCAGCTCGCCCATGTGCGTTTTTCGTATCATCCCGGCCTTGTCCACGAAAAAGGTGGTGGGCAGGCCGAACACTTGATACTTCTCCGCCATCTCCCCTTTTTCGTCGAGCATTGAGGTCATGGTGTAGCCATGCTCTTCGATATGCTTTTTGACGACATCGGCCTTCTCTTGCAGATTGAAGAGAATAACCTCAAGCCCCCTCTCCTTGTACAGGTTGTGGATGCGCTCAAGCTCCGGCAACTCCTTGACGCAAGGGGCGCACCAGGTGGCCCAGAAGTTTATCATCGCAGGCTTTCCGGCAAGGCTCGCCAACGACACTTGCTTGCCCTTCACAGAGGTCATGCTGAACGACGGCGCGGGCCTGGGTTTCTCCGGCGGCGGCGGCTCCATCTCGTTGGTCTGGCACGAGGCGGCGGCGAAAACAAAAACTGCAAGCATGGCCGACAGGAGGTTTCGCGCGAAAACCAGGGTCATTTCCCCTCCCCCGGTTTTTCTGGAGACTTTTTGACGGGCGCAGGCGCGTTAACGACCTCCGCCGGATAGACGATCGGCAACTCCCACTTGAAGACGCGCACGGTATCCGAGCCGCCCACGCCTTTCAACTCCAGTTCGATCCATTTCGTCGCCGGGTTCACGATCTCGGAGCTTCCCCGTTTGGGAAACCGTATAATCGCTTCGTAATGGTGTTTGTCGGCAGTCTGGAATCTGAGCTTCCACGGCGCCTCCGTGCGGACGGAACCCGACGAGCTTCTCAGCTGGCTCACCTTGTCGAGGTCAATGACCGGCACCTCCCCTTCGTGCACCGTAAAGCCTGTGATGAAGACGTGGTACTTGTTTAGCTCGTAATCCTCGATCAACCCAAGCGCCCCGACAGACCGCAGATACTCCGGCGTGGCGTATGTCACGTCGGTGTAAATATCGTTGGCCCCCATGTCGTTGCGCCAGACGGCCTGATGCACCTTCTTGCGCGTATCGAAAGAAAACTCGGAGCGGCTGGTGGGATACGTCCCCTCCAGGTATTTGATGATGATGTCGGCCTCGCGCCCGGAGATATCCACTCCCTCCTTGATCCTCATCCGCTCCACCACCTGAAACCATCCGGCTTCGGAAAGCACGGCGGTTATCATAGCCGCTTCGCCGTGACATTTGCGGTAACAGCTTTTCTGGTAGATGTGGCGCACTTCCTCCTGGGTGATCGTCGAGATGTAGTTGCGATTGTACAGCTCGATCCTGGCGGCCCGCCACGCGGATTTCAGATCGTAAAACAGGTCGTCCGTGGAGTTATAGAGAGCATAGGAAAGAGCCGTCGCAATGAACAGGACGAACAGGACAAAACCAAACGTCCATTTTATGAGCTTAAAAATGACGCTCATCACCGGCTCTCACCGTAAGCGCAACGGAACCCATAATCGTTGAATCTGGAGCCGGGCGCATCGCCCAGCCTTGCCGCCGAACGCAGGCTCTCGGCGGGCGTAAGCCATGAACCGCCTTTTAACAATCGTAACCCCTTCTTCTCGTCATACCATCCGCCCACCCATTCCCATGCGTTGCCTGCCATATCGCTCAGGCCGAACGGGCTTTTGCCGCCGCTCTTCGCTCCGGCGGGTTTCGTGCCTCCCAGCAATGTGGCGCCGGACTGTTCTTTCTCATACGAACCCACCTTCAGCTTATCGTCTCCGCCTGTCTCACCTGCGAACACCGCCTTGGACGGGTCGAACCCGTTACCCCACGGATACACGAACCCCGCGTCGCCACGCGCGGCGCGTTCCCATTCCTCCACGGTAGGCAAGCGGCCTCCAGCTTTAGCGCAGAACGAGTCCGCTTCGTTCCACGTCACGTCCACCACCGGATGATCGGCAAGGTTGGACGGAAACTTGTGATCGGGGACAAGCTCTTTGTAGCGGGCGTTCGTCACTTCCGTCGCGTCAATCCTGAATGCGTTCACTTTCACTTTCCTTTTAGGGGCCTCGTCTGCGTACCATCGCGTCTTAGCCAGCGGATGAACCTTCAGCGCGTCTATATCCGCAACATCCGTACCTATCGTGGCCATGCCTTCCGGTATGGAGATGACGGCGTTCTCCGGCCCGGCGGCGACCGCCATAAAAGCCAGCGCCCACGCCAACAGATGACTCGTCATCGTTTATCCGCCATTGACGGCCAGAGTTTCTCGGCCGCAAGCATGATTATGGAATAAAGAAGCCATGTCCACACGGCCACGATAAGCCCGAACAGGATCATGTCCTTTACCGGATACCCGCCCCGCGTTATCTGATACCACTTGCCCGCCACCCTCTGGGCGGGGGTCAGCAAAGCCTCTTCCCCGAACCGTTTGTAGAAATACGAAGTGATCTCGTCTTTATCCATCCCGGCCTTGAGCTTTTCGCCGATGATGTTTTTCCACGCGATGCCGCAACTCATATGGCAGTCTTCAAGCACCATCGGGCACTCGCAAGGGCACGCCAACGAATGGGACACACCCATCACCGAAAGGTCCGGCGCGGGATTGAAAAATATGTACCGTCCGCTCATGAAGGCCAGAACCACCGCGAACGAAACGGCGAAGACAACGGCTTTCACGACGCATCCCCCTTCTGCGGTTTTGAGCGGGAACGGCGCCTGGCTAAAGTTATCACGATAACGCCGGCCACCGCCGCGCCAAGCAATATCTCCCCGGTCATTCCTTTGAATAACCCGGGCGTGAGCATGGCGGAGAATTTTTCATCCACGGATGGATTCACCCCTTCCTTGTGATACTTGATACGGAAGGCCTTCGTTTCACCCGCGCTTATGTCTTTGATAGCGTATTTTGAATAGCTAAAACCGTCTTTTTCGTATTTATCCTGCGTCGCCGGCTCAACTGCAAAATCCTTTGTCCCCAACGGCTCCTGCACATGGACTTCCAGCAGGGCAATCGCGTAATCGGCGCGAAGGTTGTACGTGAAATCCCTGATGGACGCGGGTTTAACCGTGAACGGCGCGTACTGGTAGTCTATGAAAAAGTCGCTGTACGGCAGTTTGATGTCTATATAGCTGTAGTCTTGTTCATAGTGGAGCGTGAAAATCTGGCAGAAGTGATGCCCTCCCGGAGAGAGGCTACACACGTCCGTTAGCTTGGTCACCTCTTTTGGCAAGGTGAAACGCACCTGACGCGGGAACGCGTTCTTGTCGGCGAACTTCCCCTCCTGCACGACGAGGACGGCAGGCGAATCGTACTCCGGCATGATGGTGATTTTCATCCTGCCCACGGCAACCGGCTTCTCCGGCTCCACTGCAAACGAGGGAGCCGGAACCACGGCGAGCGCCATCGCAAGAGCCAACGCGGCCCGAATCAAACCAGTCATCAACGAAAACCTCTGGATATTCAGTCGCGTTTTATCTCAGACTCCGCAGAGGGAGCGTCGGGCACAAACCTGCCCACGAGAAAACTTTTATACGTCGTCATGTTGCCGGTGAGCACCAGTCCGGCTATCACCAGCAAAACCGCCCCGCAAAAATTTTTGACTACGGTTTCCAGCCGATGGGAGGAGGCCTTTTCGATCCCCCATGAAACGGCGAGTCCAGCGGCGCTTATCACCGTGGCGATGCCCAGCGAATAGGCTGTCAGTAGAACCCCGCCCTCCCCCACGCTGGCAGGATTGGAGGCGATCTTGTATATCTCGGTAAGCGCCGGGGTGACGCACGGCCTGTAAGCGAGCGCCACTGCTATTCCGAAAAGCAACGCCAAGGCGTATCTCGCCGCAGTCATCGCGGAAGACCCGTCTTTCTCAAAACTGAGAACCCCCAGAAGGTAAAGCCCGATAACACCTATCACCACGCCGCCAATCTGGTTGCCGAGCGACAGGCTGTTGAATATAACCTTGCTGATGGCCGTGGGGACAAGCCCCATGGAAGTGAATATGAATGTGAATCCGATGAACGAGATCAGCGACAGCAAAGCCGCCCCGGCGATCCTCCGGGGGTCTCCGTCTTTTCCACCCGTCAGCGCGGCCCCCACGATAAAAGCCATAAAAAACGGTATTATCTGAAAGAGACAGAAAATCCAGATGGAGAAAAAAGAAGCGATTGAGCTGAAATATGCGGTAAACACGGACATGGTCACACCGTCCCTGCGGGAAGTCCAGGCTGTCGCCCAAACCCACTCTTTACCAAGGAGACCTTTGCATAATTCATCACTTTCGCGATATTGTCACTCTGAACGAAGCGAAGCGAAGTGAAGAATCTATCTAAGGTTAAATTAAACCCCCTCGCCGCTTCGCGCCACTCCCCCTTGCCAAGGGGGAGAAAGGGGATGGCGTCCCGAATCAATAAGTCTTCTGATGGGAAAAATGTTCGGGCAGTAGCATGAAGGTGTAAGCTTGCGGAGGCCGCTGGTTTCTTCAATATTTTATCCAACCCTTCCATAATCTGCTCGTATCGTTCGATTTTGCCGACATGCGCATAACGGATGATTCCCGTTTCGTCAACAAAGACGGTAGTCGGCGTAATCTCCACCCCTGCCTCATGGGCCAGAGTCGGCCCGTTTTCGGTGACAGCCGGAAATTCTATTTTGTGAAGTTTTACGAACTGGGCAAGCCCGGTTGACGAATCCTGTATCCCGACGCCAAGCATGGAAAGCCCCGATTTACCATTCTCGGCGTACATTTTCTTTATCAGGGTCATTGATTGGTGAGAACAGGGACACCAACTGGCGAAAAAATAATAAACGGTGGGTTTGCCAATGAAATCTTTCTCAGTGACCGGCAAGCCTCCCAAAGTCGTAAACGAGAAGGCGGGAAAAGGATTTCCCACCTTTAACGTTTTATTCAGTTTGGACGCATCTGTGACAAAGTGGTTAAACAGAGCGTTCAAAATGAGCGCAACAGCGCCCAATAGAATAATCTGATTAACGCGCCTCCTGGATTTGGCCACCGGAGGCGCGTTTTCAATCAAAGTAGCCATATAAAACGACTCGACTATTTGCCAGAGGACGGCTTGGTTGGGGCGGCGCCTTCAGTGGCGGGCGCGGCTTGCGAGCCATCCTCTTCCTTCTGTTCCCTCTCCGATTCTGGTTTGCCCAAATCTTTCTGCGCTTCCTTAATACCGGACATATGCCCGATCTTGAGGCTGTCCATTTTGGACAAGGCATGTTCTATCGGGCGCTTCTCGATCGGCGTCTTGTACAGCTCCATAAGGAACGGATAGCGGCCCACAAGCCTTTCGATGTCCCTTTCCCTGAAGTCATGTTCCCAGTTGCCCACAAGCGCGTTCCACACCTGCACTATGGCGACGGCCTGAACCTCGGTGATGTTCTCTATCACCAGATCGGGCCGGGTGGTTTTGTAGTTCTGGATGAATATCTGCATGTGCGGAACCACCGCCACGAATGGCGGTCCGCATCTTGGGCAATACAGCTTGATACGCTCATCCGTATGGCACTGAGTGCATATTGTACGGGCAAGCTTGTACGCTTCCGTCGGAGTGTAGTCAATATACCCCTTGGCCTTGAGCTTGGCCAAAGCTCCATCCCTGGCCGGGTTCGGCATGGCCAGGGCCACAACCACAAAAGCCGCCATCAAGGCGACAACAACGGTCGAAACTATCTTCTTGTTCAGTTTAACGGCCCCCCAGAGGCAAAAAAAGTTTTCTCACACATTTCTGGATTTTAGCACATAACATGCCGCCCAAGCGGAACGGACTCTATACGCAAACAGCGTCAAATACATGCAAAAAAGAGAGGCGCAAGAAGCAATCATCTTATATATCAATCTGTTTCAAGCAGATTCACCGCTTTTGCAACCAGTGGGAAAAACAACCGGCTGGACATCCTCTAACAATTAAAACCCTGGACTGTGTCAATTGTTTCCTTTTTTTGATGATCCGAGCCCTGTTCCGTTTCACAAATAACAATGTTATTATTGAAACTTCCCTTTTTAAACACATGGCACAGTCTTTGCCTAATTCTAAAAAGGGGAATTCACAAATTTCGTTTATCTAGGAGTTCGGTCGTTTCATGTACAAGAACATTCTTGTGACGCTTGATAACTCGTCTTACTCCCTTTGGGGGTTGGACAGGGCAATGGATATCGCTCATTCGTTCAACTCCACCCTCACCGGCAACCATGTGTACGCCGCCCGGTTGCACGAAAAGCGGTTCGAGCAGATGGAGCCTGGCCTTCCGGCGAAATATCAGCAACCAGAAGAGCTTCAAAAGCAGAGAGACATCCACGCGGAGCTTATAGAGAAGGGCCTTCAGGTCATATCCGACTCCTACCTAGACGTTTTTCAGGAAAGATGTGAAAAAGCCAACCTCCCATACGTCCGCAAGTCTATGGAGGGAAAGAACTACTCCGAGCTGGTGCGCGACATAAAAGAATCTTCTTACGACCTGGTCGCCCTGGGTTCCAGAGGGTTGGGCGAAGTTCCCACCACCGAGCTTGGGAGCGTGTGCGAGAGGGTTGCGCGCCGTATCACCGTGGACACCCTGGTGGTCAAAAACGGAACGCCATTGAAAGGCGGCCATGTGGTCGTTGGGATTGACGGTAGCGAGCAGTCCTACGCCGCGATGGGCGCGGCCATCGAACTGCAAAAGAGGCTCGGATGCAAAGTGACGGCGCTGGCGGTGTTCGACCCGGATTTCCATTACAAGGCGTTCGACAGCATCGCTAAAGTGCTCTCCGAGGAAGCCGGAAAAGTCTTTCGTTTCAAGGAGCAGGAAAAACTTCACGACGAGATCATAGACCAGGGGCTGGAGAAGATATACCGCGACCACCTGTCCATGGCCGAAAAAATGGCCGAACGCGAAGGCGGCAAGATAACCGCCGAGCTTCTTTCCGGCAAACCTTACGACGAGATTATCAAGTGGTTAACCGGCAAAGACGTCGCGCTACTCATTCTCGGCAAGGTCGGAGTGCACGGCGACGCCGGTCTTGACATAGGCTCCAACTCCGAAACGCTCCTCAGACAGGCTCCGTGCAACGTGATGCTCGTCTCCCGCAAGCTCAAGCCCGAACCGGAGCAGGATCAACACGCGGAGATGGAGTGGGACGAGGACGCGATCGAGCTTCTCAACCGTGTGCCGGGGTTTGTGCGGAACATGGTGCGAGGCCACATGGAGGCCAATGCGCGCAAACATGGCGCACAGCGTGTGACGGCCAAGATGATGAAAGACGCCCGCTCGAAGATGGGGTTCTGACTCGTGTCGTTCATACCTTACGCCGTCTCCTGGAACCTGACGAGCCGATGCAACCTGGAGTGTCAGCACTGCTACCTTGACGCAAGCGCCCGGGGAACCGGCGCGGAAGGGGAGCTTTCCACCGACGAAGCCCTGCGTATCGTCACGCAGATTGCGGAAGTCAACAAAGAGGCTGTGCTGATACTGACAGGCGGCGAACCTCTGGCCCGGCCCGACATTTACCAGATAGCCTCCCGCGCCGCCGGGCTTGGCATGATGGTTGTCATCGGCACCAACGGGACACTGCTCAACCGCAACGTCGCCTTAAAACTTAAAGAGTCCGGCGTTACGGGAGTCGGCGTGAGTCTCGATTCCATCAAGCCGGAAAAGCACGACGCGTTCCGGGGCGTGAAAGGCGCGTTTTTCAAGACGCTCGCCGGTCTCAACGCGGCCAAGGACGCAGGGCTGGCCGTTCAGATACAGACCACCCCGACGCGCGAAAACATTGACGAACTGCCGCAATTGGCAGATTTCGCGCACAGGCTTGGGGCGAAGGCGTTCAACATATTCTTCCTCGTCTGCACAGGGCGCGGGGAGAAGATGAGCGACATCACCCCCGACGATTACGAGAAAGTCCTCAACTGGGCGGTGGAAGCGAAAGATAAATATCCCGGCATGTTGATCCGCCCGAAGTGCGCTCCGCATTTCAAGCGGATACTACATCAACGCAACCCGGATGACGGCCTGTTCAAAACGTATGTGGCCGCTTGCAGGGCGGGAACGCATTACACGCGGATTGACCCGCACGGCAAAGTCACCCCATGCCCGTATATGGATATCGAGGCTGGCGATCTGCGCAAAGAGGATTTCGCCTCGATATGGGAAGGGTCGTCGGTTCTGGAAAAATACCGTACGCCCGAATACGGCGGCAAATGCGGGATGTGCCGGTATCGCCTGTTGTGCGGCGGGTGCAGGGCGCGCGCATATGCGCTGACGGGCGACGACATGGGCGAGGATTACTGGTGCGTGTATGAGCCGATAGGACAGGAAGAGGCTATCGTCAACGAAGACACTATGTCCAAGTTTGCTGGCGGCGAAAGCTCCGGCGTGGAATGGAGCGCCGAGGCATTGGAGACCTTGGGCAAAGTTCCCGTCTTCGCCCGCGCCATCGTAAAAGCCAGCGTGGAAAAATACGCGAAAGAAAACGGGCTTACGGCAGTGACCCTCGAAGACATGCGTAAAGCCGCGCCCGCGCCACGGCGTTTCATGGTGGATGGGATGATGGGCGGGAAGCCGGATGTTACGGCGGGCGCTAATAAAAAAGTTGAAACGGAAATCCCGTGGGACGCTGATGCGCTTGCCCGTGTTAAAAACGCGCCGGACTTTGTGCGGCCGGGGATAATAAAGCTCATGCCCATCCGCGCCCGTCAGTTGGGCAAAACGCGGATTACCACCGAGTTCTTAAGCGAAATCCGCGACGAATCCATGCAGTTGGCCACAAAACGGATGAAGAAGTTTGGGTTCGCCGAACTTTCGATGGACGCATGGAAAACGGCGAGCGACAAATTCAAGAAGTCCCCGGAGAAACGCGAAGTCATCGGCGGGATCGTGGAGTTTTTGAATAAGAGAGAGGGGAAACGCGAAGACATAATGGAGAAGTTCGACAAATATTTTGGGGAGAGCGGGGAGAAGAAGAAATCCTGACCGCCTCCATCATTCTTCTCGGCGTTTGTCACTCTGAACGTAATGTCATTCTGAACGAAGTGAAGAATCCATCGAAAGAATGTTTTTTCTACATTGATCCTTCGGTCGCTGAGGCTCCCTCAGGATGACAAAAACATTGT
>JADGAO010000077.1 GCA_015231995.1 Nitrospinota bacterium
TCAGGGTAAACTCTGCGAAGAATCTACCAAATAGAGCATTCTGTTTTACTTTGATCCTTCGGTCGAGGCCTCCCGACAATCCTGATCCTTCAATTCGCGCCTATCCCCATCCCCCTCTCCCCCGTTTTAGGTTAAAATACCTTAATGAAACATAAAACCGCCATTCTGTACGATCCTGTGTTCCTCGCCCACGATACGGGCAATCACCCGGAGAACTATAGAAGGCTTGAAGTAATCGTGGAGGCGTTGAATACAGCCCCGTTCCGCGACAAGCTCGCTTGGGTCAAACCCGTTCCCGCCACGCCCACGCAGGTGGAGATGGTTCACGCCACGTCATATGTGCGGCAGTTGGAGGAGGCGATCCTTTCGGGGAAACATTATCTGGATGCGGATACTCTGGTATGCCACGATTCGTGGGAAGCCGCGCTGACCGCCGCCGGAGCCGTGATGACCGCCGTCAAAGGCGTAAGCGAAGGGTTGTACAAAAACGCTTTTTGCGCCGTGCGTCCGCCGGGCCATCACGCGGAGATATCCAGGGCGATGGGCTTCTGCCTTCTCAACAACGTGGCTATCGGCGCGAAATACGCCCGTAGCGCTCTTCACATGAAAAAAGTGGCGATTATAGATTTCGACGTGCATCACGGCAACGGGACGCAGAACATTTTTTACGCAGACCCGACGGTCTTCTACGTATCGCTACACCTGTGGCCGCATTATCCCGGAACAGGCGCGGCTAACGAAACAGGCTCAGGCTCTGCCACTGGTTTTAACCTTAACATCCCGATGAGCGAAGGGATGGGTGACGTGGAATATCTGGAACGGATGGATAACGCCGTGATTCCGGCCATGCGCGAATTTGCGCCGGAGATGATACTTGTCTCCTCCGGGTTCGACGCGCACGGCGATGATCCGCTTGGCGGCGCGGCTCTCACGGAGACTGGGTTTGGGGAGATAACACGGCGAATTGTGGGACTGGCTCATGAATTGGGACACGACAGGGTGGTTTCGGTTCTGGAAGGGGGGTACAACCTCCATGCCCTGGCTTTGAGCGTCACCGCGCATGTCGCAGAGCTTGCGAGGGATTGATGGCTAAAAAAGTATTTATGGTGTCGCTCGGTTGCCCAAAGAACCAGGTGGATTCCGAACGCGCCCTTCACGCCTTGAGGAAGGCGGGGTTGGAGATAGTGACCGACCAGGATCAGGCGGACATAATCATCACCAACACCTGCGGGTTCGTCAACGACGCTAAAGAAGAGTCCATAGATACGATACTGGAACTTTCGCGTGTGAAAAAAGAGAGGCCCGACGTTCTGCTTGGCGTGATGGGATGCCTGTCCGAACGGTATGGCGACGATCTGAAATCGTCCATGCCGGAGATTGATTTTATCCACGGTGTTGCCGACATTCCCGCGATGGTAAAAAGCCTCGCGCCCGACAGCAAGGCGTATCCCGACCCGGATTCGCATGACAGGATAATCACCACATCTCCCCATTGGGCGTATCTCAAGATTGCGGAGGGTTGCTCCAACAAATGTTCGTTCTGCGTCATCCCGCAAATCCGAGGCCCATATAAAAGCGTGGAGATGGAGAGCGTCGTCAAGGAGGCGGAGGGGCTGGTTGTTCAAGGCGTGAAGGAGCTGATACTCGTCGCGCAGGACACGACCCTTTACGGCGCGGATCTGAAAATAAAAAACGGGCTTCCACGCCTGCTTGAGAAACTTGGGCGCATCCGCGCATTGAAGTGGATCCGTGTGATGTACATGTACCCGGCGTTGGTTACGGACGAGCTTCTTTCCGTTTTCGCAGGGGAGGAGAAGGTTGTTCCATATTTCGATATCCCTCTTCAACACGCCTCCACCAGCCTGCTTAAAAGCATGGGCAGGCCGGAAACCGAAACGAGCATCCGCGATATGCTCGACAGGATAAAACGAAAACTTCCCGCTTCCGCCATACGCACCGCGTTTATCGTCGGCTTTCCGGGTGAGAAAGCGGAGGATTTCAATACGCTTCTACGGCTCGTTTCAGACGCCAGGTTCGACCACATGGGCGCGTTCAAGTTTTCGCCGGAAGAAGGTTCCGCCGCGTTTGGCATGAGCGGAACCGTTCCGCGAAAAAAAGCGGAGGAACGTTACGAGCGGTTGATGACGGCGCAGATGGGTATATCGAGGGCGAAACTGGAAGAGAAAGTCGGATCGGTGGCCGAGGTTCTTGTGGACATCCCAGACCCAGAGGAAATGTTGTTAACCGGGCGGCTGGCGACTCAGGCTCCCAAGATAGACGGAAGCGTGATATTGGACGGAGTGGAGACAGAGCCGGGGCGGATTGTGAAAGTTAAAATAACCGGCGCGACTGATTACGACCTCATCGGGACAACGCCATGAGCGGGACGGACAAGATCGTCGTCCTTATAACAGCGCCATCGGAAGAAGAAGCCGTGAAGATCGCGACAGCGTTGGTGGACGATAAACTGGCGGCGTGCGTGAACATAATTCCCGGCCTGCGTTCGATCTACCGTTGGGAAGGGAATATATGCGACGACAGGGAAGTGTTGATGGTTGCCAAAACGAGGCGTTCCGTGTTTGACAGATTGAAGGAACGCGTACGCAGTCTCCACCCCTACACCACGCCGGAGATAATCGCTATTCCTGTCACAGCAGGGTTCGAAGATTATCTTGCGTGGGTGGACGAGAAGGTGGTTTGACGCGCCGATAGTCCTCTAGCTCTTAATTTTCACAAGAGCCACGCGCCTATTTTTCGCCCGGCCTTCTTCTGTCTTGTTGTCGGCAACAGGTTTTTCCTCGCCCCATCCAATTGCGCTCATTCTGTCCGCGCCAACTCCGCTTTTGACGACGGCTTCCAGAACCGCTTTGGCGCGGGCCGTTGAAAGGGATTTGTTGGATTTTGGATCGCCGACGTTGTCCGTATGCCCCTCGACCGACACTTTAAGGCTGGCGCTCCGTTTCATCATTTCCACTATTTGATCTATCAACGGCTGGGATTCCGGCCGGATAGTGGCTTTGCCGAAATCGAAATGGACGTCAATGACCATGAACCCGTCCTTCTCCAATGCGTCAAATATAGCGTTGGACGTGACGGCCTGCGTCATGGCCTTTTTTTCGACAATGGTCAGGGTGTATTGTCCAGTGGTGGAATCCACCTTCGCCCATATTTCCTTCCCGTCTTTGACCAGGGTCATCGTCGCGTCGCGTCCATCGTCAAACAACACTTTTCCGCCTATCTGGGCGATGGCGGCGGTATGGTTGCGCACGATTTCCAACGGACCCGGTTTTTCCGCGCCCTTGTTGGTTTTGTATGCGATTTTATATAAACGTCCTTCCACGGCTTCCGGTTTGGATCCTTTCACCGGGAACTTCGCCTGCTCAAAATCAGCCTCTTTGTAATTTTGAATGTACATGTTCGGCATGCGCGTAAACAGGGGGTGATCCGCGCTTCCTTTTTTGTCGCTTTCGGCGATGGCAATAACAGACGAACAAAGGATCATGCTCAAACCAAGAGCCAGAACTTTTGACGATTTGACAATCATGCAAGCCTCCTATTATTCAGCTCCATTTCGACACATATTAAACCCCGAAACCTGAAGTTGAAATGAGATTCTTCGTTATCGCGTAGAATGATAGGCGTTTAGTTGTCATTCTGAACGTAATGTCATTCTGAGCGAAGCGAAGAATCTATCAAATAGAATATTCAATTATACTTCGATCCTTCGGTTGCGGACTCCCTCAGGATGACAACTATCTTTAAACGCCCCCTTCCACCGACAGGTGAATCGTGAAATCCGGCGCGGTCTGGTTGAGGTTCTCCGAAAAACCGAAGGTGAAAACCTTGCCGTTCTCCGTGCGGTAATTGAACCCGAATGTTATCTCAAAAAACTCTCTGCTGTACTGGTAAATGTCCGCCGATTTCAGCGGTGACGTGTTGTACATGGACTGAACCACAAGGTTGAGCCTATCCCACACAGGCGCCTCTACGGAGGCGAATCCCATCCACATCGTGTCGAGGTCAACCGTTTGCCCCATCCGTTGCATGTGTACGGGGGCCACCGCGCCCAAACCTGCGTGAAGGGTCAACCAATCGCTCTGCATTTCCGCAAGCGCTCTGCCAGCAAATTCCCACGATCCCGCGCCATATCCAGAGTCTGCGTCGCCGACAGGCGCCCGGAGAAGAGCCTGCGCCGAGAGGGTGATGTCGCTTTTACTGTATAAAATCTTTTTAAAGCTGAAATCCATATCGCCGACGGAGGCTCCGCTTTCGCCATTGACCAGGTTGCGTCCGTTTTTCCGCACGATGTCCATGAACCTGTAATCGGGCGCGTCCGCCTGGCCTGTGTATCCTTTTACGCCAAGCCGTCCGTGCCACCATCGTATCGCTCCGTCCAGAACCCCGCCGCTTGAATAAAATGCGCTCACGTCAATTCCGACTTCCAGATTCTCTTCGATGACCGGGTATGTGAAAGATAAATCCAACTGCGTAATCTCTTTGTCAATTCCAGTTGACCAGGCGCCCCTTGTGTTGAAGAGGAAGATGTTCGTGTGGTTGACGTTGACGCGCATGAGAGGCGAATCCGCGATTTGAGCGCGTTCCGGGGCAGGGTGAAGAAGCCCGACGTAAAGCGGGTGGTGGTTTGCCATAGGAATGGGGCCGTAAGCGGGCGATTCGGAAACGGCGCCCGCAGTGACGGCTAATGAGAGTAGCAGAGAGGGGATGAACCCCAAATCAGATCTCCTCGGCGAACATGTCTTTGCCTATCTCGAACTGGCGGAAACCGATGAGCGACACCACCGCCCCAAACGCCGCCAGCGCAAGCAGGGCTGTCAAATCTGGGGCTTTGCCGTAAAGGAAAATGTCCTGATAGCTAACGGCAAGCGTTGTTATCGGATTGAGGTAAAGCAGATGCCTGTAATCCGCCGGGGCGTTGTTGACGGAGTAAAGAACGGGCGTAAGGAAAAACCAGAGTGTGAGCAGGTTCCCCAAAACGTGTTGGGTGTCCCGGAATCGCACGTTGAGGGCGGAAAGGAAATAGACAAGCCCCAGCGTTAACACAAGCTGTACGGCCATTACGACCGGCAACCAGAGTATGCTGGGCCGGAGCGGGACTCCATACGCCAGCATGAAGATAAGGATCAGCGGCAGGCTGAAAATGTAGTTCATGAGATTCGATAGTATTTTGACCATCGGCAAAACTTCCGCCGGGAACATGGACTTTGTGATAAGGCTCCCGGAGCCTACCACCGACGCCGCGCCGTCGCCAAGCGAGCTTGCGAACCATATCCACGGCAGAAGGCCCGTGAAGACGAACAGGGCGTAGTTTTCCATCTGCACGCGCATATAGACGGAGAACACCAGCGAATAGACAAGCAGTAGCAGTAGCGGGTTCAAAAACGTCCAGACTATCCCCAGAATCGAACCCCGATACCGGGCCTTCAATTCCTTGGAAACGAGAGTGGATATCAGTTCCCTGCGCCTGTACAGCGACGCCGCGTTTTCAGTTAAATGTCTTATCATCAATCGTCCGATTTGAGCCGATGTATATTATCAATCATTGAGCCGGGCGTGGGATTAAAATTAATCATTCGGTTTCGCTTGCCGATACCGGAGGACTTCCTGCTCCGGGACTTCATACCTTTCCCCGGTGTGGTAGGTGGGTAGAGTCTCGTAAGACCGTGGCAAACGCAAAATCAACTATGCCGCGTCCCGTTGATTAAAGGCGCTACTATCTGCCCGTAAAGCTGGAACAAAAATGAAACCCGCGCGGCTTCACCGGTGAATTTAGTTTTGCCGTAAGCGGCGTCCACGGCCTGATCGAGTTTCTGATGGGCGCGGAGTAACTGAGGAGGCATTGTCAACGGGTCATAAAGGTCGGCCAAAGTCGCGTCGGTGTGTTTGGCGCGAGCGTCCAGCACGCCTTGCGCCGCGCTTTCAATAGCCTTTCTCTGCTTCTCTGTAGGCTCAGGCCATGGAAAGTTGTTATAGACCAGATTGGCGGAATAACGGTAATCGCTTTTCAACCTGCCGCAAACCGAACGTACCCATGCCATGTGCATCATGGAGGTAAGGACTCCGAAATGATAAAGCTTGGCGTTGGGGATGATAAAATTTGCGTCTCCACTTATCACACTTGGTTTCATAAAACCGATTGGAATGTAGTCACGCCTTTCTGACGATGTCTTTGGAATAACCAGATATGTCCTCTTCGGCATATTCTCCACATGGAACCGCGTTGGGGATTTAGCCAACTTTTGTGTAGGGGCGGATTTACTCGCCAGCCTGAACCGTTTCACGGACTCCACCTGTTTCAGTGTCTCCGGCATTTTTCGCAACTCCTCTGGAGGGCAATCGCCAAGCCAAAGACACCAACGATCATAACCGTTCAGAAATTCTTCTGCTCCAATCCATCTGCGGAACCATTTTTTCGACGCAGGTTCTTTTTTGATGAACTCGGCCTTTTCCTCCGGGGCGAACAGGTAATGTCCTCCATCAATAGGCTTGTTGCCGATTCCAATTTCCGGCGAGTCGCAAATTGGTTTTTCGCGGTTCATCAGCGTCACGCTCTCCCCATCCACCAAATACTGGTTTATGCGGACAGCCTCTACGGCGTGCGGCTCCGACTTTGGTGTTTCATAATCGAATATACGCTTCTCGGCCTCGTCTTCAAGGGCGAAGCCGATTATCACGCAATGAACAGCCGCTTTTCCGCGCCCTTCATTGCTCCACTGAAACGTTCGGTGGGCGAAGTTTATCTTTATCCCACGGTTGAAAAGCTCCGGCCATAAAACCCCGGCCTGTTCCCCTTGGGTGATGGAATTTGTGGAAACGAAGGCCGTGCGGATGGCGGGATTTTTCGCCATATACTCCGCCGCCTTGCGATACCAGCAGGTGACGTAGTCGAGCAAGCCGCTGTTTCGGGCATTACCAAAAACCACCGCCACCTCTTCCTTTTGTCTGTCGCCCAGGAATTTGGCTCCCCCGAACGGCGGATTGCCCAAAATGTACGATAACCGCTTCGGTTCAACTATCTCTTTCCAGTCCAGCCGTAATGCGTTTCCATGCGCGATGTTTGGGGACTTGTCCAGCGGCAGGCGGCGGAAATACTGCCCGAACTCTTCCGATACGCGCATGTTCATCTGGTGGTCGGTCATCCACAAGGCCACCTGCGCTATCTGCGCCGGGAATTCCTCGATCTCGATACCGTAAAACTGATCCACATCCATCCAGATATGCGGCGACACGTCCAAAAACCCGTGGAAGCGGTCTCCGTGCAAAACCCTCAACACCTCAAGCTCCAGCAGGCGAAGCTCCCTGTACGCGATTACAAGGAAGTTGCCGCAACCGCAGGCTGGATCGAAAAACTTAAACCCCGCAAGCTTCTTATGGAAATCAATAAGCCTCTTCTTTTGCGATTTAACCTTTTCGAACTCCCGCCATAGGGCATCAAGGAAAAGCGGTTTAATCAGCTTTAGGATGTTCTGTTCGCTGGTGTAATGGGCGCCCAGGTCGCGCCGGGCTTTCGGATCCATGACCGATTGGAACAAAGACCCGAATATGGCAGGGCTTATCCGGCTCCAGTCCAGCGCACAGAGGTCTAGCAGGGCTTGGCGCATTTCGGCATTGAAGCTGGTGGGCGTGATGATTTCCTCGAACAGGCGCCCGTTTACAAATGGAAAAGCCGCCAGATGTTCATCCAACGTGGTTTGTCGAGCATCTTCTTTCGTGTTGAGCGTATGGAACAGGACGGTAAGGTGATGACCTAGGTCGTGTCCGTCTTCGGCGGTCTTTTGTTCTATATAGTCCTGGAACTGCCGTTTCTCGAAAATGCTTGTGTCCTCGGCGAAGAGGAGGAACAACAACCGGACGAGATAAACTTCCAGCGGGTGGCCGTTGTAACCCGTAGCTAGCAGTTTGTCGTGAAGCAGACCCATAAGTTCGGCGGCCCTGATATTGGCGGGGTCTTGCGGAACCAGAGGCTGGGTTTGATAGCCAGCCATGAATCCGAAAAGTTTTATATTTTTGTATAGCTCAGCGATCTTAAATTCATTCTGCTCGCCGGTTTCCAGGTCGTAAAGCCGGATATGGGCGAAGTCGGATACCATAATGTAGCGTGGCAGGTCACGATCTTTGAGGCCGGAAAAATAGCCTTTGGCCTGTTCATGGGCGCGATTAAGGTCTTGCCCGCGCGACTTTTGTTCGATGAGCAGGACGCCGCGCCAAATAAGGTCTATGTAACCATCTTTGCCGTCAATTTTTTTGACGCGGGTTTCGAATGTGGCGACTCTGCGGCGAGATACGCCAAAGACATTGAAAAACTCGTTGAGGAAAGTTTTCCCTTCGGCGTCTTCGGAAATCTCCTCACCCCATTCCCTGGAGAATTTGATGGCGCGGTCTCTTATCTCGTTCCAGGAAAGCGCCATTTACTGTTTTCCTTGAGAGTAGGGGGGACCTGGCGTGTCGCCCCACATAGAAATTATCATTACTCTACACAATATCCTTCACTATCTTCAAACATGCGTCGCCTCTGTTGAGCGTGTAAAGATGCACTCCGGGAGCGCCATCTCTTAAAAGCTCTTTTGCCTGGTTTGCGGCGTAACTTATCCCCACTTCCTCCAACGCCGGTTGGCCGCCACGTTTTTCGGCCTCTTCCAAGTCAACCAGCAGGGCAGGGGGTATCTTCGCCCCGCACATCCCGGCTATGCGTTTGGCTCCCGCAAGGTTGACTACCGGCAAAACGCCGGGGATTATCGGTTTTTCTATTCCCATCGCTTTCGCGCGTTTTGCGAAACTCCAGTAAGCGGAGTTGTCGAAAAAAAGCTGGGTGATGGCGAAACCGCTTCCGGCGTCGAGCTTCTGTTTGAGGTATCCCAAATCAGCCTCCGGCGACACGGCCTCCGGGTGCGTCTCCGGGTAGGCCGCCACTCCCACGCCCATGGAAGGGAAACCAGCGCGGATGAATCTCACCAGGTCGTCCGCGTGCCGGAACCTCTCGTTGTCGGGCTTGAATGTGGTGTCCCCCTTTGGCGGGTCGCCGCGTAACGCAAGGACATTCTCTATGCCTTCGTCCCGCAGACTCGACAGGAAGCCGGTTATCTTTTCGTCGGAAGCTCCCACGCAGGTAAGATGCGCCATCGGCTCCAGCCCGTACTCTTTTTTTATTCGGGTCACTATTTCCAGCGTGTTGAAATGTGTGCTTCCCCCGGCGCCGTAGGTGACGGAAACGAACAGCGGGTTGACGGCTTTGAGGCTGGCGACCACGTTAAAGAAATCCGGCCACGCAGACTTGTCTTTTGGCGGGAAAAATTCGAGCGATACGAACTTTTTAGCGTTATCGAGCAGGTCATTTATTTTCAAAACATGGCTCCACAATAAACCGGTATTGATCAAACGTCCGGCTATTATACGATTTCAGCGGCCCGGCGCCATAACGGATGAGAGAAAAACGTCATTCGCTGATTAGAACCCAAATCAGATTGCGCCACCAGGCCCCAGCGGATAGAATGGGCATGTATTTGAGGGTGTTTGGGAAAATACAGAACCGGGGCTGGTTACGCGCCTCCCCCGCCAAGGAGATGGAATCGTATGAAGTCTCAATTCTTGGTATTCGGCAAGCTTATCGTTATCCTCTCTTTAGCGGCCCTTCTGGCTCCTGTCAGCCTTGCTTCTGCGGCCGGGCCGGCATTTGAAAGTTCGCTGGTTTGCGGCGGATGCCATGAAGCCACGCACCGCAACTGGAACGCCAGCCTGCACGCCCTCTCGTTTACAAATCCGATATTCCAGACCGCCTATCAGAAGGCTTACACGGAAACCGGCGGCGAAGCGAAAAAGTATTGCCTGCGTTGCCATGCTCCCACCGTGCAGGTCACCGGCGATTACGACGCCAAACTTGCCATCACCCGCGAAGGCGTGACCTGCGATTTCTGCCACACCATCGTATCTGTTGATTTAAAGAACCGTGAAAAGCCGTTCGTCTCCGAACCGGGCAAGGTGAAACGCTCGGTGCTCAAAGACGCGACATCGCCACATCATCAGACGAAATATTCCGCCGATTTCGCCTCATCCAAGCTTTGCGCCGGGTGTCACGCTTTTGATAACCGTCATGGGGTGAGCGTCGGCAACACATACAACGAATGGCTCGGCTCTCCATACGCCAAAGAGGGGAAGCAGTGCCAATCCTGCCACATGAAGGAAATTCCCGGAGCCACCGCCAACGAAGGGGGGCGGAACACTATTCACGACCATTCGCTGTCTCACAATATCGCTTCGATGAATGACGCGGTTGTGGTGACTATCAAACAGTTCCAGCGCACCTCCGACCGGCTTGGCGTAAAGGTGATGGTGACTAACGACCGGGCCGGACATTCGATCCCTACCGGAACGCCGGAACGGCGTCTGGTATTGGAAGTCCGCTCTCACGACGCCAGCGGGGCCGTGCTGGAAGTCCATAAACGCGAGTACCACAAAACTATTGTAGACGCTGACGGGAACGTCGTTTCCTCCGACGGCGACGTTTTTCTCAACGGGGTCAAGATCGTTTCCGATAACCGGCTGGGGCCGAAAGAGTCCCGCGAGGAGAGCGTAGTTTTCTCCCAGAAGACCGGGAGGATTGACAGTGTCTCCGCCGATGTTTATTTCAGCTATCAGGCGCTTGTGACAGGAAAGACCGAGATGCGTATCCCGGTCTTTAACACTCGCACGAAAACGACGCAGTAACAAAAACAACGATAGACAACTTCTGTCGCCGTACTATCAGAAGGAAATTCCCGATGCCTCCGCGTGTGGACGACCCTTATATTTTTATCAAAAGGGCCTTGCTGATTGTCGCAATCGCTGTCGTTGCAGGGCTTATCGCGCGTCCCCTTTTCGTCCCAGCTTCGTTCGGCAAATATGGCGAATTCAGAGGCGACCATCTTTTTGAACTGCGGGAGCAAATCCCGGTTCATGGTGATGGCGCCATCTGCGCCTCTTGCCACGAAGAGAACGCCGTAAAGAAGGTTAATGGGCGACATGCCGCCGTTCCTTGCGAAACCTGCCATTTTCAGCCTTACTCGCTTGAGGAAAACCGTCCCGACAGGCATCCCGAAAAAAGCACACCGACCGACCGGAGCCGCGAGGCGTGCGCCATATGCCA
Source organism: Nitrospinota bacterium (assembly GCA_015231995.1). Taxonomy (GTDB): domain Bacteria; phylum Nitrospinota_A; class UBA7883; order UBA7883; family JACRLM01; genus JADGAO01. Next base: position 11,138 of record JADGAO010000077.1, read on the forward strand.
CCAGTTTCTCCCGTCGCGCCCGCCTGCCTTCCCGCAACTCAAAGACATTGCGGAGCATATTGACAGCTACTGGGGCATGGTGAGCGAGCAGTTGCCAAAAGAGACGGCGGAGGGTTCGGTTTGCATCACCTGCCACGATCCGCACAGTCCGCTTACGTTGCGGAACACATAGGGTAATCGAGCCATGAAAGATAAAACGAGAAGGGAGTTCATCCAGAATCTCCTCGAAGGAGCGGCCGCCGGGATGTTTCTAGTGATGATTCCAAAACCGGCGGACGCGCAACGGATTCACCAGATCACCAAAGATAAAGACCTCCCGGAGTGGTTCGATCACTACTGGGCTTACGTCATTGACATAGGCAAGTGTATCGGTTGCGGCGCCTGTGTGCGCGCGGACAAACGGGAAAACGACGTTCCGCGCGAATTTTTCCGCACATGGGTGGAGCGTTACCAGATCACAGGAGAAGACCATGTACATGTGGATTCCCCGAACGGAGGATATGACGGCTTTGCGCCGAGAAATGTCGGCGGCCATTTGATTGCTCGTGTTAGGGGATTCGAAGCCCCTCCGCTTGAAAAACATGGCGAGGTACAGGCCGACGCCGTCACCAAAGGTTTCTTTGTGCCGAAAATGTGCATGCATTGCCGGAACACGCCATGCGTGCAGGTCTGCCCGGTGAACGCATCCTACCGGTCGCCACAGGGCGTGGTGCTGGTTGACAAGAAAAGATGCATCGGTTGCGCCTATTGCGTGCAGGCTTGCCCATACGGCTCCCGTTACATTGACCCGCGGACACATACCGCCGACAAATGCACATGGTGTTTCCATCGTATCACCCGTGGCCTGCGGCCTGCCTGCGTATCGGTATGCCCAACCGGAGCGCGCAAATTCGGCGACCTGCGTGACGAAAGCTCGGAAGTGAAAAAACTGTTGGCGACGGCGTTGACCAACGTGCTCAAACCGGAGCTTAACACGGAGCCGTTCTGTTTTTATATCGGCCTTGACCGGGCTGTGCGGTAAACGAGGAGATCATGACATACTCTGAATTCCTGTTCCCCAACGACCTGCACATCGTATGGTCGCTGATGATAGTCACCTATCCTTACATCACCGGTTTGGTGGCCGGGGCGTTCATCGCGTCTTCCCTATACCACCTTTTCGGACGCGAAGAGCTGGCCCCGGTCAGCCGGTTCTCTTTGCTGGTAAGCCTATCGTTTCTGCTTTGCGCCACACTGCCGCTTCTCTTCCATCTGGGACACCCGGAGCGCGCCCTGAACGTCATGATAACCCCGCACTGGCATTCGGCCATCGCCGGGTTCGGTTTCATCTACACCTTTTATCTGATTGTCCTGATTCTCGAAATCCTTGTCTCCTATCGGGAGGATAATATCCGGGCCTTCAACGCCAGTTCCGGCGGAATTTCGCGCAAATTCTGGGGCGCGCTGACGTTAGGCGTCCTTCGTGTTGACGCGGAAACCAAAGAGGCCGATCGCAAAACCATACGGACGCTGACGCTCATCGGAGTTCCAGCCGCCTGCACATTGCATGGGTATGTCGGCTTTCTGTTCGGATCGCTAAAGTCTAACCCCTGGTGGTCAACGCCGCTGATGCCGCAGGTGTTCTTGCTGTCGGCCATCATGTCGGGATTGGCGCTGGTTATCCTGCTCTATCTCTTCCTTGGCCAACGCAACACGCTCGACCCCGATCCAGAATGTCTAAAATCGCTTAACTTTTTTCTCTGGCTTGCGCTAGT
>JADGAO010000078.1 GCA_015231995.1 Nitrospinota bacterium
TCGGCCGTCAGGGGATAATCCCGGAAAAAGACGCCAAACTAATCGCAGGCGGCCTTAAAAAAATAGAGAGCGAGATAGACAGGGGCGAGTTTCGTTTCGATGAGGCCGACGAGGATATCCACATGGCCGTGGAACGCCGGTTGAAGGAAATGATCGGCCACGTCGGCGGAAGGCTTCACACCGCCCGTTCCCGCAACGATCAGGTGGCTACAGGTTTCCGTTTGTTTATACGCGACGCTATTGACGAGTTGGCCGGGAAAATCCGAAAACTCCAAAGAGCCCTGTTCGTTCAAGCTCATGCGAATGTGGATACGGTCGCCCCGGCATACACACACCTGCAAATGGCCCAGCCGATACGTCTTTCCCACTGGTTCCTCGCCCATTTTACGGCGTTGGACAGGGACGTTGAGCGGCTATACGACGCCCGCAAACGTGTGAACGTACTGCCGCTCGGTTCCGCCGCTTTGGCTGGAACCAACTTTCCGATAGACCGCGAATGGGTGGCCAGAGAGCTTGGGTTTGACAGCGTGTCCAAGAACAGCCTCGATGCGGTGAGCGACCGGGACTTCGCGGCGGAGTTTTTGTTTGCGGCGGCCATGACAGGCGTGCATCTCTCCCGTTTCGCGGAAGAGTTGATAGTGTTTTCGACAAGCGAGTTTGGCGTGATAGACCTGCCGGACGCGTTCTGCACAGGCTCCTCGATAATGCCGCAGAAAAAAAACCCGGACGTGCCGGAGCTTGTGCGGGGGAAGACGGGCAGGCTCGTCGGCCATCTTGTTACGCTGTTAGTCGTAATGAAAGGCCTTCCGCTGGCGTATAACAAGGATCTGCAGGAAGACAAAGAACCGGTTTTCGACGCGTTCGACCAGCTTTCCATATCGCTTGAGGTGTTGGCGGAATTGACCCCGGAGCTGAAAGCCGACGTTAAAAAACTCGCCGGACGCGCCGAGGACGGATTCATGACCGCCGTGGATGTCGCGGACAGGTTGACCATTATGGGGACTCCGTTTCGGGAGTCGCACGAGATTGTAGGAAAGCTCGTGCGAGCCTGCATCGAAAAGGGAGTTGGCTTTTCCGGCATGACCGCAAAGGAGCTTGAGGCGATAGACCCAAGGCTCTCAAAGGTTAAACCTGGAGATATAACGCCCCAAAAATCCGCCGATGGCAAGGATACCGCAGGCGGGACTGCCCGGCGCAGGATTGTCGCCAGGCTCAAGGAGATCGAAAAGGAAATGAAAAAGTGGCGTTGAAACGGACAGCCGCGATCATGTTTTTCATGGTTATCGTGTTTTCATCCGCCGGTTGCGGCAGGAAAGCCCCGCCAGTTTTGCCGCAACAGAGTTCAGATTCAGAGGTGTTGGCGAAAGCAGTTTAAGAACTAAAGAACCTTCCCAAATAATAAGAAAAGGTGTATTCTCCGGCTATCTCGCTTACGTAACTTCTTTTCTTTCACAAACGCTCACGGATTGGTGATTGTTGCAGTTACGGCAATCCTTTTGGGGAAGATGTGTTAATGACAGGTTCTGAACCATCCGCCACGAATGGGTTAAAGCGTTCGGATCGGCATGAATCGGAACCGGCCGACACTGTTCATTTCCAATGGCGCGTGCTCATTTCCATCCTGATCCTCATCTTCCTGAGCGAAAGCCTGATAATGCTCCTTATCAGCGACAACCTTCCCCAGATGTCGTTTGTCGTAAAAGCCGCCTTGGACGGGTTTTTGATTACAAGCCTTGCCCTTCCGCTTACGTACTATCTGCTTTATCGCCCCATGGTCGGAGCGCTCGAAGAGCGCGCCAAGGCGGATAGCGAACTGCGGCTGGAGAGGAACAAGCTAAAGAAAATTCTCGACGCCACGGACGACGGCGTTTACATCGTCAGCAAGGATTACGACATAGAATACGTCAACCCCACCATTGAAAAGCAGTTTGGCCCCTGGAAAGGGCACAAGTGCCACGAGTACTTTCACTCAAGGGAATCTCCGTGCCCGTGGTGCAAGAACGCCGAAGTTTTCGAGGGCAAATCTTTACGCTGGGAGTTTCATGTAGCCAAGAACGACAGGATATACGACCTCTTCGACACGCCCATCACCAACGCCGATGGAAGCGTCTCCAAGCTTGAGATATTGCACGACATCACCGACAGGGTCCGCGCCGAGCAGGAACGCGCTCGCCTTGCCGTTGCGATAGAACAGGCCGCCGAAGGAGTGGTTATGACCGATCGGGACGGCTTCATTCTTTACGTCAACCCGGCGTTCGAGCAGATAACCGGCTATTCCACAGCGGAGGCGGTCGGGAAAAAGACTTCTATTCTCAAGAGCGGCAAGCACGACCCGTCTTTCTATATCCAAATGTGGGGAACCATCAGCTCCGGCAAAGTATGGAAAGACGTGTTCATCAATAAGAGGAAGAGCGGCGAGTTGTACCACGTTGACACGACGATCTCTCCCGTCCGCGGCGATGGCGGCCTCATCACGCATTATGTCGGGATATTGCGCGATATCACAGCCGATCTCGAAATTGAAAAGCGGGCGATGCAGTCGCAGAAATTGCAGGCGATCGGGACGCTGTCGGGAGGGATAGCGCACGACTTCAACAATATTCTCACGGCGATAATCGGCCATGCCGAGATGGCCGCGCTAGACGCCCCATCCGACAGCGATATCAAGCACAGCCTGGAGCAGATACTCAACGCGTCGGCCCGCGCCCGCGACATGGTAAAAAGATTGCTGGCTTTCAGCAGAGGCTCCACCATGGAGCAAAAACCGGTGAATTTAAGCGCTGTCGCCCTGGAAACGATCAAGCTACTGCGCTCTGCAATCCCATCCACGATAGAGATAAGGAAAAACATCTTCGACGGCCACTACATGGCTATGGGCGACCCGACGCAGATAGGGCAGGTGATGATGAACCTGTTGGCCAACGCGGAACACGCCATGCGTAAAAAAGGCGGCGTCCTCGAGGTGAGCCTCAACCCGATACAGGTTGGCGAAGAGCCTTCCATGGCCGCGTTACACCTAAACCCCGGGCCTTACGGCCTGCTCACCGTCAGCGACACCGGCCACGGCATGTCCAAAGACGTGATGGAAAGGATTTTCGAACCTTTTTTCACAACCAAAAGACTCGACGAGGGGTCGGGGCTTGGCCTTTCCGTGGCGCACGGCATCATCGCCGGGATGAACGGGGCCATGACCGTCAACAGCGAGCTTGAAAAGGGGACGGTGTTCAAAGTCTATTTTCCGCTGTTATCGGGGGAAACCGAGCAGAGCGCGGTGGCTGAAGCCCTGCCCATGCGGGGAACGGAAACCGTGCTCATTGTGGACGACGAGCCGCAGTTGGTGGACATGTGGAGCCGTGTTTTGAGCAGGCTCGGTTACACGGCTCTGCGAGCCATAAACCCGATGGAGGCTCTGCGCATATTCGGATCAAACGACACGCGGATAGACGTCGTCGTGACCGATTACGCCATGCCCGGAATGAACGGAATGGACATGGCGCGTGAAATGATGAAAATGCGCAACGGGATACCCGTGATACTTCTTACGGGGTACAGTAGCGTAGTCACGCAGGAAGAGGCGAAAGCCGTCGGTATAGTGGAATTCGCAATGAAACCGGTGACCACGCTGGAGATGAGCCGGATGCTCCGCTCCGCCCTGGCTAGAAAAACGGCGCAACCCTGAACCTGTCAGGACTCCTCGGTAGCGAGTATGGTCACATCCCCGGCGGAACCGGCCTGTGCGCCAGCCGGAAGTTTTGTTACGGTGAACCTGGCCTTCTGCCCCGTCTGCAGGGATGACCATTCCGCATTGGTAAGGTGAGTGACGTGGAAGAAGAAGCTCTGCCCGTCCTCGCGCCGGATGAATCCAAACCCCCTGTCGGGTTTTAAATTGTCTATCACGCCCTCGTGGAACTTTCCTTCCAACGTCTCTGTGTCGTCATGCGGAACTAGGCCGTTTTCCAGCCCGGCGCTTGTGAACTCGCGCATCTGCTCCGCTTTTTGCTCGGCGAACTTGGCCCTGCATTCGTCGCAGAAGAAAGGCTGGCCCTCGCGCAGGCGGATGGTGGTAAGCTTCTCTCTGGGACCTTCGTGCAAGGGCGACTTGCACTCCACAGTCCACTCCTCCGGTTTCCAGGCGACGCTCTCCACCATGTCGTTGAGCCATATTATGTGGTAATCCTTCAGGTGTTTCTCGTCCTGCCGGTCGGAGTACATTTTGGCGCATGACTGGCGTATGGAGGCCACGGCCACGCGCTTGCCCAACTGACGCACTTTTTGAAGGAGCGGAAAATAATCCTTGTCGCCGATAACGGCCAGGGCCACGTCAAACCCGTCGGGAATGGCCGCGTAATAAAGCATGGAAGAGGCAAGGGCTATGTCCACGCACTTTTCGCGGGGTGAGAAGGTGTCCTCCCCATCCCGGTCGTCGTGAAGTATCCTGCGCCTCTGGTAGTCTATGGGAAACGATTCGACCTCGTAATGGTAGTCTTCCCGTAGCAGTGTGAAAAAATCTTTCCTGCGTTTGGCGCGATCCTCGTCCATGATGTCGTAGTTGACGGGGTAACTGCCGAACAGAAACGTGCGGACAAGGTCCATTTCCTTTAACTTGGCCCGCTTTTCCAGCTCCGCTTTGAGCACATGTGGAAGGGATCCGTAATCAATGTAAAAGCCGGTCTGGTTTGATTCTTTTGCGAGGTGCCGAAGGTTGGAGTATAGCCACGTCCCATCTATGAAAACCATTAATTTGGTCATAATAAATTTCCCCGTAATAAATCTAATTTAAACATTCGGGCCAATTTCACCCTTATGCGCAAGCCTAGCGCCAATAAGACTCCGCTGTCAATCGCGCCCGGGAATACCGTTCCAGAACCTTATGATAGCTGTAAGCATTTCGTTCACCGGCGTTTCCACTCCATGCTTTAATCCAAGCTCCACAGCTTTGCCGTTGAATGTGTCGACTTCCATCCGTCTTGCGGCGCGTTTATCCTGTAGCATCGAGGGAATGACCTCGCCTGCCGTGGCGGTTCTTTCGATGTGTTTATCAGCCATATCCGGGGTTAAATCCACTCCGACAGCCCGGGCGACAGCTATCCATTCGAGCATGGCGGCGCGCACGACGAGCCGGGTTTCTTCAAAACGTATCGCCTCTTGAGCGGAGCAATCCAAAATGGCGCAAAGGGCGTTAAACCCTATATTCCAGACGGTCTTCCCCCACATATCGCGCCTTATATCGCCGGAGGTTTTACATTTGACCCCGGCTTTCTCGAAAACGTCTCCAATCTTTTTCACACGGTCTGTCACGCCGCCGTCAAGCTCTCCGATAGCGATGACGCTTGCGGCTGTGTGAAGGATCACGCCCGGCGATTCCACTCTGGAACCGATGAAAGAAACCCCGCCAAGCACCTTGTCGGCTCCATACCGTTCCACAATCACGTCTTCGTTATCCACGCCGTTTTGCAGGGAGATAATCAGCGTCTGCGGCCCGACGCCCGCTTTGTACAGGTCGAGCGTCTTCGCCGTATCGTAGGATTTGAAACAGACAAGTATCAAGTCGGCGTGACCAAAAGCATCGGCGTTATCGGCGCATTTGGGAGAGGGGAGGGCGAAGTCGCCGTTTATGCTTTTAACCGACAGTCCTCGTTCTCGCAACGCGGTCAACTGCGTTCCGCGAGCTATGAAAAAAACGTCGTGCCCGGCATGAGCCAACACTCCACCGTAGTAACCGCCTACGGCTCCAGCGCCTGCAATGATGATTTTCATTGATTTTTACCTCACAGAGCGGCAAGTATAACATAAGTGATATATTACTCTTTCTATGGCAGAAAGGGAGGGCAGGGCGCAGAGGACGCCTGTTCGTCGTTTCTTTTTAACCGGAAAACAAGATCATGGTAGTCGGAATGATGAAACTGTCCATCCATGCGCCGGGAGCCAGGTCGTTGAAAGACAAACGGCAGGTTGTCCGAAGCGTGAAGGACAGGGTGAAGAGCCGGTTTAACGTATCCATCGCCGAAGTGGACGACCAGGACCTTTGGCAGAGGATATCATTGGGTGTGGCTGTTGTGGCGAGCGACGCTGGCCACGCCGACAGCCAATTGCAAAGCGTGTTGAGTTTTATTTCAGCTAACGTGGACATACTTGACGTGGCTACGGAGCTTGTTTCGAGGTAGGTTATGAAAAGGTTTTCAAGATCGGACAGGGTGAGCGGCGAGCTAGTTAAAGAGCTTTCCCAGATTATCCAGCAGGAAATGAAGGATCCGCGGCTCGGTTTTGTATCCGTAACGAGAGTGGAGGTCGCAAAAGACCTGCGTCACGCGAATGCGTTTGTTTCGGTGATGGGGTCGGAATCCGAAAAAGAAGGCACACTAAAGGCTTTGTCTAGCGGAGCCGGATTCATCCGCACGTTGATAAGCAAACGGATGAAGATGCGGGTAATCCCGGATTTCACGTTCAAGCTCGACGATTCCATAGAGTATGGCGCAAGGATTCAGGAACTGTTGAGGAAGGCTTTGCCACAGGTTTCTGCCGGAGATGATCAGCCGGGTGAAGACCAGACGAGCGATTCCGATGAGGAAAAAACGACAGATAAGTGATTGTCATTCTGAGCGATAGCGAATAATCCGCCTGTTGAGGTGGCGTCCTCAACTTCCGATAAGATATGTTATGTTAACCAAGAGATTGGGTTGTTATTGAACTTGGATGTCCATGTATCCGAGAGATTGCTTCGTCGCTTTGCTCCTCGCAATGACAAAATGCGGAGCCTTTGTTCTCATTGCGGCCCTTCGACAGAGCCTGTCCTTGAACATGGTGAAGGACTCAGGGTAAACTCCGCGAAGCAATCTCGGCTAACTTCGAGTTTCGGGATAATCTCACCTACGCGGAGGCTCTTTCATCAGCTCTTTAAAACAATCGGCTTCTTTCAATCCTGCCAGGTCTTCATCGTTCATGGCCGACGCCCTGTCCAATCCAAATGCGAACGCCGATTTCAAGGAAACGCACGCTTCCGCCTGCTTACCGAGCCGGGCGCGGACGCAGGCTAGATTGTACTGGTTGACTGCAGAGTTGGGATTGACCCTGACCAGATCGTCAAACATTCGTTCAGCCTCTCCATATCTACCCATTTTCAGGTGGATGAGTCCGAGCCTTTCCATCCCCAGCGGATCGCCGGGGCGCAGACGAAGCGCCCTCTCCGCCTGCTCCCCCGCCTGATCCAGCAGTTTTAGCTCTTTGAGTGAATCGGCCATTCCCAGCCTAATCTCGAACTCCTTATCGGGCTTTAACGCGAGAGCGGACTGAAACTTTTCTATGGCCTCCTCGTGACTGCCCGCAAGCCCCGCCGAAACCGCCCAGAGAAAATAGGCCTCTCCTCGATCGGACACTTTGAGTTTTTCGGTGGCCCGAAGGTTTTTTAACGCTTCCAGCGGTTTTTGGAGGTTAAGCTGGCACTGCGCGATTAGCGTCAGCAGGTTTCCATCGGCGGGATCAATTTTGAAGGCTTTTTCCAGTTTGAGCAGAGCGGACTGGAATTTGCCCAGCCTGAAAGCGGATAAACCCCAGGCCATATACGCCTCTTTGTTAAGGTCGCGCGGCCTTGAAACATGGAACGACTTCATCGCCTCCTGGTAGTTGCCTTCGCGGAAAAATTTCATTCCCCGCTCCACCGCCGTCTGGCCGGCGGATACAGCTTGTGGGCTGAGAAACAGGATGATGGCCAGCAGACATATTCCGACTCGGATCATTTTGGTGTAGGGGCCATTCGGTGAATCGCCCAATCGGGCGCCCCACCGTGTCGCCACTGCGCGGAGCTTACTGCTTGCGCAGGCGTTCTTCACCTGCGCGTCCGGCAATGGTAAAACAGTGTGGCGAGGGGGTTTAACCCCCCGGCGCTTCGAGCCACCCCCCTTTTCAGGGGCGCTACCCCTCCGATCTTCGGGGAGGGAAAAGAATGGAGTCATCGCTTCGCCCTGCAAATGCACAAGAACACCCCGCCGAGCGGCTTCATTGATCGTTAGCCGGAGATTAAAAGCTTTCATTATTATTTTTTCATCCGCCGTTTTTCACGTTTATAATAGCGCGAACCAGTTACCTTTGACGGTCAAAATAGCGATGGGAATGGGCGGAGAAAAAGAGCAAGTTCGATACGGTGATTATCTTAGCCGCATCTCCGTCAGCTTTCAGAAGTTGAGTTACAACGCCATCACGCCCAGACCGGAATTGGCCCCCGACGGAACGGAAAAACCGTACTCACCCCCAAAGGTAAAACTGCGGGTCATAGACTTCTACCACATTCTACGCCCCTACATCGGCTCTCGATTAGAGGAGCAGTTGAAAGCGGTCGTGCCGCTGGCTCTTTATCTCGTATGTTTTCAGACATTGGTTCTGCGCGTCAATATCGAGGATCCGCTGGTGATTTTCGCGGGTTTTGTTTCGGTCATCGGCGGCCTTGTTCTGTTTATGGAAGGGTTGAAGGTCGGATTGATGCCGCTGGGAGAAAAACTCGGCGACTCGCTCCCGGCCAAAGCGTCGCTCCCGGTGTTCATCATAATCACTTTTTTGATAGGCGTTGGCGTGACCTTTGCCGAGCCTGCGGTAGGCTCGCTGAATATCGCCGGCTCCATGATTAAAGTCGAAAACGCCCCTTACCTCCATGCCCTGCTTAACAAATGGCAATGGGCTACCGTGGCCGCCGTAGGGGCCGGCGTGGGCGTTTCTGCGGTTTTGGGGTCTCTGAGGTTCGTTCACGGCTGGGGATTGAAACCTTTCATTCTAATCGCTACACTTCCCACGCTGGCCTTGACTGTTTATGCGATGGGTGACGATCGAATAAAAAGCGTGATCGGCCTGGCGTGGGATTGCGGCGCTGTGACCACCGGGCCTGTGACTGTGCCGATTGTTCTTTCGCTTGGAATTGGCATAGCCAGAATGGCGGGAAAGGGCGATTACCCGCTATCCGGTTTCGGCATAGTGACGCTGGCGTCCATGATTCCGGTCGCCGCGGTTCTCGCGCTTGCGATTTATCTGGCGGAAACCGTGCCCGCAGAGCAGATTATCGCAAACGCAAACACAGCTGAAACATCCAATTCTCATGCTTCGGGAAATTTTTTCGAAAGACCTCCATTCGCGGAGATGCTGGAGGGGTTGCAGGCGGTTGCGCCGGTTGTGATATTTCTACTGCTTATCGTGCGGTTCGTCCTTCGTGAAAAATTCAAGGAACCCCAGATACTCGCATATGGCCTGACTCTTACGCTGTTGGGGATGATGTTGTTCAGCGTAGGGCTTACCTATGGCCTTTCAAAGCTTGGCGCCCAGTATGGCGCGCTGGCGCCCGCCGCTTTCACCAGAATCGAAGGGCTGGAAGGCTCGCCTCTTTTCAACTGGTGGGCCGGGATGCTCGCCACTGTGGCGTTCGCGGGATTGCTGGGATTTGGCGCGACCGTAGCAGAACCGGCGCTGTCGGCGATAGGCATGGTCGTTGAAGACCTGACCAACGGCGTGTATAAAAAGTCCTTTCTTATCTATTCTGTTTCCTTTGGCGTGGGGCTGGGAGTTATAGCGGGTATGCTTAAAATAATTACGGGAGTTCCGCTGGCCTATTTGCTCATCCCGGGTTACGCTTTGGCCTTAATTCTCACGGTTTTTTCAACGGAAGAGTTTGTGAATATCGCATGGGACAGCGCGGGGGTGACGACCGGTGAAGTTACGGTGCCGCTTGTGCTGGTGATGGGGATGGGATTTAGCGGAGCCTTAGGGATAGACGACGGGTTTGGCATATTGGCGATGGCCTCGTTATTCCCGATTCTTACCACACTTGGCGCAGGCCTTTGGATAAAGTGGAAAATCAGCAGGAGCCACTTGTGATATGAAAGACGCATTCAATGAAAAAAAGATAACCGCTCTTACAGACGTAGCTCTTATCACCTGCGTTGTCCAAAGAGGGATGGCCGACGAAGTGATAAAAGCGGCCAGGGACGCGGGGGCGCAGGGATCCACCGTCTTTTACGCCAGAGGGTACGGCGTACGGGAGAGGCTTGGCCTGCTAGGGGTGGCGGTGGATGTCGAAAAGGAGGTCGTCAACATCGTCGTGTCCACGGATCAGGCCAACCGCATTTTCGAGAAGATGAGCGTCGCCGCCAAAATGGACACTCCCGGCATGGGATTCATGTACATGACTCACCTCGACAAGGCGGTCACATACATTCCGCCAGAGGTTCTAGAAAAACTCCAGCCGAAATGTTAGGGGTCAAAGACCGCATGAATACGCGAGACGGAAGGCTTATGACAATCATTCTGCCGACAGGGTCCGGGCACGAACTGCTTGAAAAGCTTGTCCACAAAAAGGGATTGACAACGGTGTTCATGCATCACGCCCGAGGGTCGGGGTTAAGCGGCGTGATGAAGCGCAAGGGGCTTACCCAGCAGATAGAAAAAGACATGGTGGTGGTGGCCGTTCCCACCGATGATCTTGAGGAAGTCATCGCTTTCATTTATGAGGAAGGCGGCGTCGGCAAACCACATGGAGGGTTCATTTACATCGAAAAACTCAGCGCACTGTTCGGAGGAGTCCCGGTGAGCCTTCCAGCGTCATCTTCATCCGCCGGGAATGGCAAGGGGTAAACCCGGATTCCGAAGTTGAACGCGAATAGCCACGTATCTGAGAGATTGTTTCGTCGCTTCGCTCCTCTCAATGACAAATTGCACGTCCGAACAACGACGCGCTGTCCGTGGTGTTCTTCACCCCGGACTCCTTCTTGCTACGAAGACGGCGGGGTGAAGAACACCACGCCGAGCAAAGCAAGGAGACCTTTGCATAACCAAACGATTTCCATATTTTGTCATCCTGAGGGAGTGCTAGCGACCGAAGGATCAAAGTAGAACAGAATATTCCTTTCGATGGATTCTTCGCTGGCGCTCAGAATGACAATGTTTTTGTTACCCCAGCGTTTTCTTGACCCGAAGCAGGAAGTCCGTCGGGTTTAGCGGTTGCGAGAGATAGTCGCTGGCTCCAAGCCTGAAGGCTTTCTCCCGTGATTCGCGGCTGGCGTCGGATGTGACCATAATGACCGGAACAGAGGTTAGCTTAAGCTCGTTTTTTATCCGGTTCAACATTTCCATCCCGTCAAGCCTGGGCATATTGTTGTCCGATATGATGAGATGCGGGGTTTTGCTTTCGAGGAACAGAAGCGCTTCATGACCATCAACAGCTTCGAAAACGTCCACATCAAGCCCTTCCAGGTAATATCTCATCTGTACACGGTTAGGCTCCTCGTCGTCCACTATCAACGCAAGCGGGCGCTTATCGGGGAGCGTGGCGTAGAAAACAGTCCCCTCCCCCAGCTTGGATTGGACGGTAAGCGACCCGCCGTGGGCCTCCAGTATGTCGTGGCTGAAAGGCAGTCCCAAACCGGTCCCAACCTCACCGGCGGTTCCTTTGGTCGTCGTTTTCACGTCGTGCTTGAAAATACCGGGTAATATCTCTTCGCTGATGCCGACCCCGGTGTCCTTTACAGCGATGGTTGACCTGCTGTCGGCAGGGACGAAAATCGTTATCTTGTCGCCGCTCCTGCAGAATTTTATGGAATTGGACACCAGGTTGGAAATGGCCTCGTTAAAAAGATCGAAATCCGCGTAAAGCCTGACGCCCGGCGGGATATCGTTTATTATCTCCACGCCTTTCTCGCTTGCAAGCAGGTCCAAATCGTTCACGGCGATGGAAGCCACCATCCGCGCCTCGAAGAATTTCGGGCTTAAGGTTATTTTCCCAGTGCTCAACCTGCTTATGTTCAACAGTTCTTCGATCATCCTCAGCTGGCGTTCGCCGCTGTTGATAACACGTTGCAGAAGGCTCCGCTGTTTTTCGCTCAACGGGTTTTCTTTGTCGTCCCCCAGTATCCTCAAAAAACCCATGATGGAGTTGAACGGCGACCTCAAGTCGTGCGCCACGATGGAGACGAACTTGTCCTTGAGCCTCGTGGCGTTTTCCGCCGCTTCCCTGGCCTCTTTGAGGCTACGCTCCGACTCCTTGTGCTGGGTTATGTCGTGGAAAGCGAGCACCGCTCCTTTCAAATCCGACCCTTCCGTTATAGGTCTGGATGTGATGTCCACCGGCAAGGCCGACCCGTCTTTCTTGGAAAAATCGTCTTCGGTCATGCACAACAGTTCGCCGGAGGTCAACGCATTACAAACCGCGCAATCGTTAAGGGACCTGATATAGAAACTTGGCAGGTTGGCGTGCACGAGCATGTGCAGGTCTTTGCCAAGCAGTTCGCCGGGAGCCCATCCAAGAAGACGCTCCGCCTCCGGGTTGGCGAAGGTGATTATCCTGTTCCTGTCGGCCACAAAAACACCCTCGCCAAGCGTGGCGGTAATATCATGGAGTCTTTTTTCGCTACGAGCGATCTGGAGGGTTTTTTCGTTGATCTGCCTTGCCAGCGGGTTGAATATGAACACCGCCACGCCGACAAGCGAGAGCAGGGTCAACGCTAAAGCCGCCCTTTCCAGAAGCCGGATCGCGGCGATTTTCCCTTCGCTCTCCGCCTGGTACTGCGACACCAGAACGTCTATCGAGTCCAGAAGATAGGTTTCCGCCGCCGTCGCTATGTACAGCATCCGGCTGTTTTCATGGGTAAGCTCGATATCGGGCGCAACCGCCAACTCCCTGGACTGCGCTATGAACTCCCGTATCCTGGCGTCGAGAAGATGAGGCTTTTCGAAGTACAACACGTGAAGTTGCGGACTCATGCCGCGCCCCATCGCAAACGGATGGTCGCCGCTTAACAGCCATTTGTGAACGCTCTCCAACCGCGCGGTGTGATCGAGCATTTGCTTGCGGGTGGGCGACCTTAAT
>JADGAO010000079.1 GCA_015231995.1 Nitrospinota bacterium
TACCGGCTCACCTCGGATTGAAAGGTGAGCCATGAACCCTGTCCCAATGGGGAAGGCGGCAAACCGTCTTTTCCGTCAAAGGGCCGTCACAGGCTGTCTGCCTGGCGCGGGCATTGTGGACGCATACGCCTTCCATACGATAATAATCCATTGAAGAATGTCTTGAAAAAACAACTATCTAGCGCTAAATCTCTTACAATCCATTAAATTATCACTAAAACATTAAATAACCGTTGAATTTAGACTTTGTATGGAATAAAATGCTTCCTCGATTTTTTGATCTAGGAGGTGTTTTGTGTTGTTAAAGAGAAAACCGGCTCTCGAATGTGGGCATTGCGGTGGCGCGATGATTGACAGGTTCGAGGAGATGACCTGCGTTATGTGTGGTCGGCCTTCGTACCATGTTTGCGATAACTGTATAAAGGTAGAAGTCGAGAAGCCATCAGTCGCGCAAAAGGGAAAGAAAAAGGCAACAGCGGCCTGAAATGGCCTTACTGTAGCGGAATCCGTAGCGGGGGCTTTTCGAAGTCCCCGCTTTTTTTGTAACCACTCCGCCCAAGTGTGTGAGAAACCGTGGTATGGCGACCACGAAGCGGCAAGAAACGGAGAGCTCAACACCTCTGCAATACCTCCCCAGGATAATGATATGATGTCACGCTAAACATTCTGATATCCATGATGGCAAACAACGATAAAAAAAATTCAGACAAACGGCCCACTGCCGTCATCATCGCGCCGGAAACGCGCGTGTCCTGCGCAAATGAATATATAAGCGGCTTTGAAAAAGCCGGATGGCGCGCCATTTCCGCCAGCAGGCTTGACGACCGTGTGGCGCAAGCCGACCTTGTGATAATGGATTTTGAAATGGCGGCCAATAACGCAGAGGCTGTCCAGAAAGTTCCGGCCAGAAACCTGGTAATAGATTTTCATTACCGCGCGGAACATGAAAAAAATCCCGCCGGATGGCCGTTTCATCTGCTCGATCATTCGACGGTCATTATCCACGATCATGAAGCCGAAAAGCTGATAAGGGAAAAAATCCGCCCAATAGCCGCAAACACTCTGCTTCACCCATACCGGCCTACAGGTTCCCAGGCGAGTCTGACCGCCACTGGAGAACGGGCGTTGTACGCTCCCGCAGAGTTTTCCGGGCATCCGTGGCTTGATGGATTAAACGTGACTTTTTTAAATGAACCTTTTCCGCAGACCGTTCCGGCTGGTTCGATGGTTATCGCGCCGGAATATTCGCCCGGCGTATGGCCTCTGCTTTTCTGGGGAGCGGGAGGCGGCCTCGGTTCCGTTCTTCCGGCCTCGCCGTCTTTTCTAAGGAATCTTTATTACGGCTCATCGCTGTTCGTTCCTGAATCGGAAGAAGATTTCAAAACCAAGCTTTCGGCGATGACGCGCCCGGCTCCGGCCTTGACGCCAGTTGGCCAAAAAGTGCGCGTTGGCGTGGTTGTGCCACGATTCGGGAAAAACGCCCCGGGCGGGGCGGAGACATTGGCGGAAAGCATGGCCGTGGCCCTATTGGCCAGAGGCCACAGCGCGCAAATCATCACAACCCGCACCGATAGCATGTTGCGCTGGAACAATAACCTTCCCGAAGGTGTGACGGACGAGAACGGCCTTATAGTACGACGTTTCACTGTGGACAACACGGATCAGACGAGATTTCACGAGATCGGGCACAGGATAAACAAAGGCGATGGTGTTACCTGGACGGATGAAACGGAATGGTTGAGGTTATCTATCCGGTCGCGGGACATGGAGAAATACCTGCGCGATAACGAGAGAGAGTATGACTGTTTCCTTTTTACCCCCTATCTGTACGGCACGACATATTGGGGTGTTCAAGCCGCTCCCGAGAAAAGCTGGCTGATACCCTGTTATCACAGAGAGGCTCCCGCTTTCACGCTGACATTGCGGCAGAACGCCATGAGCGCCGCCGGACTTTTCTTCAACACGCTGGCGGAGAAAAAGTTGGCCGAAGCCGAACTGGGAATACGAAACCCCACTTCCCGCGTGATCGGTGTGGGGATAGACACCAGCGTGAAAGGCGACCCGTCGCGCTTCAGGGCGAAATACGGCGTTGACCACGATTTTCTCCTGTATGTGGGAAGGCTTCAACGGGAGAAGAACGTGCCGCAGTTGCTGGATTATTTTAAAAGCTACTCGCTCAATAATCACGGAGGTGTCGGGCTGGCTCTGGCCGGAATGGGCGATGTGAAAATTAAAGACGACCCTTCGGCGAGGCTCCGCAACCTAGGCTTTATCCCGGAGCAGGATAAGGTTGACGCATATTCCGCCTGTTCCGCTTTTATACTGCCATCCACACAGGAAAGTTTTTCTATCGTGATGATGGAAGCGTGGTTGCAGGGTAAACCGGTTATCGCAAACGCCTCATGCAACGTGGCGCGTGAGCATATCTTCACATGCGGTGGCGGGATTTTGTACAGCTCTGCGGATGAGTTTTCCGCCGCTGTGCGTAAGTTGGCGGAAAACCCGACGCTGGCCCAAGAGATGGGCCGGAAGGGGAGGGATTACGTCCTCTCGAATTTCTCATGGGACAGGATTATGGAGCGCATCGAGAAAGCCTTGACAGGCGGCGTCCCGCCCAGTCCAGTGTGGGAGAGGCTTGGAAAAGAGGCGCAGGAAACAATCCGCAATATGGCTGAAGGCGCGGGCAGGGCGACGGAAGACCTGATAACCGCAGTCATCGAGAGCCGTTCCAGAGGCTCCGTGACGGGGGAGATTCCGGTAAGCGATGCGATGGCGAAGTTCTCCGAGCGGGTGGAGGTAAGGACCGAGTACCGGGAGTTTTCGGACAGGCCCTATTTTGGAACCATTTTGAGCAAAATCCGGGGGGCGATAACAAACCATCTTCGGAAGAACTATATCGAGATTTTCGAGAGCAGGCAGTCCACGATAAACAGGGAAGCGGCGAGTCTGCTAAAGCGGCTGTACGACGAGATCAGGCGTGGAGGAAGAGGCTGATTTAGCCAACCGCGCGACGACTGCGGGGTGAACACTAAAAACGCTTCATAGTTTAAAGCCGTGTTATAATTTCACATATAATCATTTGCGGGTTAACCATGCTTGAAAACACCATATCGCTGGTTGTTGACGACTCCCGCACCGTGCGCCGCATAGTCGCCTCCATACTCAATGAAGACCTTAGGTGCAAACAGGTCATCCAGTGCGAAAACGCGGATGAGGCCATGGCCCTCATCCTGGGCGGCGACGTGAAAGTGGACTGGATATTCAGCGGATGGGAGTTGCAGGGGATGAGCGGATATGAATTCCTGGAGAAAGTCAGGAAAAACCCGTCCACCGCCATGATCCCGTTTGTGATGATGACCAGCCACGACGACCGGGAATCAATACTCAAGGCGCTCAACGCCGGAGTTACCGATTACCTCATCAAGCCATTCACTCACGAGCGTTTCCTCGAAGACGTTCAGCGCATATTCTCCCTCCGGTTCCGCCGGAAGCATCCGCGTTACAGGGCCAAGGACGCCAACCCGGTGGAGATAGTTTTCAAGGACGGCTACCCTTATCACGGCAACCTGATGGACATCTCCGTCAACGACGTGTTGGTGAGAACCACGCTATTTACCAAAGGCATGACGCAGATATACGATAAGGCCGACCTGAAAATCTCGATGCCGGGCGGAAGCGTGTCGTTGAATGGGGAGTTGTTCCGAATGGAGAGAATGGTATCCAAAGATCGCACCGACATGATCTATTCGGCTTTTGAGATTACGAAAATAGACAAGGCAAGCGCCGCGAGGCTTGAGCGTTTCATAGACGGCCTCCGGGAGGAGATATCTAAAATGTAACCGGGCTTGGCCGGCTCATCATCCCACCAGGTTATACTCCCTTACCCTGAAAAGAACTCCAAGGTCTTCCACCGCAAATTTTCTGGCCGCCTCCACATCCACCTTTCCGGGAATAGCCACAACCGTAGCCGTTACGACCGGTATGTGGAGCTTCGCCTTACGGATGAAATCAACGGCGGATTCCCATGCGTCCGGGAACGATGGATTGCATATGGCGTCGTAGGTTTCCCGGTCCGTAGCGTTGAGGCTTACGGAGACATGGTCAATCAGCTCTGCAAGCTCCGGCGTTATGTCTCGTCCGGATATCCTGTTTCCATGGCCGTTGGTGTTAAGCCTGGTCTTTCCGCCTTTAGACTTCACGGCGCTGGCGACCGCCTTCATTTCCTCCAGCCTCAACGTCGGCTCTCCATATCCGCAGAAGACAATTTCATCGTATCGGGCCGGGTCGCCGATTGCCGCGATCATCTCTTCGACGGACGGGTCGCGGGCGAGCCGCAGGTTGTGCCCCTGTAACGTATCGGAGAAAAACCTGGGACAGAAGAAACATTCGTTGGTGCAGTTTTTCGTGACGTTGACGTAAAGCGAGTTGCGTATCCTGTAAACTATCTCGCCCGTCCGCCCGCCGCCAATGCGGAAAATCTCCTCGAAGTTCGTAACAGAGATGCGGTTCATGTCCTCGATAGTCACTCCGCGAGTTTCGGCGGCCTGCCTGATTATGCCCGCTATAAAAGCCGGTTCGTTGCGTTTGCCGCGATTCTCTTTGGGCGAAAGGTAAGGAGCGTCCGTCTCCAGCAGGAGCCTGTGCCCCGGCACGGCTATCAGCGACTCCCTTAATGCCGAGGCGTTCGGGTATGTGATGTTCCCGGCGAAAGAGATATACAGGTTCATATCCAGAAGCTGGCGGACATCGTCCGGCGTTCCGGCGAAACAGTGCATCACCCCGCCGATCTCGTGGATGCGCTCGTCTTTCATTATAGCTATCGCGTCTTCCATCGCGTCGCGGCAATGGACGATGATCGGCTTGCCGACATCCCTTGCTATGGCGATGTGAGCGCGGAACGATCGCGCCTGAGCGTCCCTCGGCGAACGGTCGCGGTAATAGTCCAAACCGGTTTCACCAATGGCCACAACCCTGGGATGCTCCGCAAACGCTCGTATTTCCGACAGCGTTCGCTCGTCAACGCTCGAGGCGTTATGCGGGTGGATTCCGGCGGAGGCGTACATCATCACGAACTCTTCCGCCAGCCTTATCGCCATCTGTGTGTTGGGAATCGAGTAGCCGACGTTGAGAATATGGACGAGGCCTGCGTCGAGCGCCCGTTTTATGACCTCGCTCCTATCGGCGTCGAAAGCCGGGTCGTTGAGATGGCAATGGGAATCCGCAGGCATGGCGTTAATTCCCGTTCAACTGCGGATTATGGTCGCAGACCTGTCCTGCCCGGTGGATACCACGCTTACCCTGGCTCCCACCAGTTCCTCGACCCGCGCTACGTACCGTTTCGCGGCGTCGGGCAGATTGGCGTAGATGGATATGCCGGCTGTAGAAGTCTTCCAGCCCGGATGTGTTTCATAAACAGGTTTGACACGGGTGAGCGCGTCTGTGTCTTCGGGCAACTGGTCGTAGCGTTTGCCGTCAATCTCGTATTCGGTGCAAATGCTGATAGTGTCGAACTCGTCAAGTACGTCAAGCTTGGTCAACGCAATTCCGGTGACTCCGTTGACGTCCACGGCGAATCGTCCGACAACCGCATCCAGCCAGCCGCACCTGCGCGGACGCCCGGTTGTGGCCCCGTATTCGCCTCCGGTCTTGCGAAGGCGCTCGCCGGTCGCGTCCAACAGCTCCGTCGGGAACGGACCTTCGCCGACCCGAGTCGTATACGCTTTCATCACGCCAAGCACTTCGTTTATCGCGCGTGGCGGCAAGCCAAGCCCCGTGCACGCCCCGCCAGCCGCCGCTGGGGAGCTGGTCACAAACGGATAAGTGCCATGGTCAATATCAAGCATGGAGCCTTGCGCCCCTTCTGCCAGCACGTTTTTGCCGTCGGCCACGGCTTTGCGCAGGATCGGCCCGCAGTCGTCTGCGTAATCCTTCATCCGTCCGGCGTAGGCCATGTATTTTTCGAAGATTTCTTTTTCGTCCGCCGCTGGCTCTCCGTAAAGCGTTTTCAAAAGAGCGTTCTTTTGTTCGAGAGCCTGCCCAAGCCGCTCACGGAAATATTCCGGCTTGAAAAGGTCGCCGACGCGAAGGCCGATCCGGGCCGCCTTGTCCGCATACGCCGGGCCGATGCCCCTGCCGGTGGTGCCTATTTTCGACCCGCTCAACCTGCTTTCCGCCGCGCGGTCGAGCAGTTTGTGGTACGGCATGATGAGATGCGCCCGGTTGGAGACCAGCAGGGAGCCTTTCACGGTCACGCCGCGTTTTTCCAATCCGTCTATTTCGGAGAGAAGAGCCTCGGGATCCACAACCACACCCGGCCCGATTATGCATATTTTGCCGTTTCGCAAAACACCCGAAGGTATGAGATGAAGAACATACTCTTCTTTCCCCACGACCACCGTGTGTCCGGCGTTCGCCCCGCCCTGGTAACGGGCGATCACGTCCGCCTTGTCGGCGATCATGTCCACGATTTTCCCCTTACCCTCGTCTCCCCACTGCATTCCCACAACTACTGTAACAGGCATTTATTTACTCCAAACAAAATCACGAGAGGCTCTCGATCGGGCGCGCCAACGCCTCTTCTTCCGTCACTATCCTCTCGGTTCCAGTTTTAACATTAATAATCCTAATGTGCCCAGCGGATACGTCCTCAGCTCCCACCGCCGCCACGGCTCCTACTTTCACGCTTTTCGCATAGTTCACCGCTTCATCGGAGGTCAGACACCTGAGGCAACGCAAAACCCGCATTCCTCTATCCCTCAACTTGGCGGCGAACTCCACAGCCTTGCGTTCCGCCCCTTTGGAGCAGGTGACAAGCGCGTCCGCCGAGGCCCAGTTGGACGGCTCCCCAGTCCTGTAAAGGTGGTCGAGTATCACGTCAATCCCGATGGCAAAACCCGTGGCCGGGATATCAGCGCCGTACAACGAAAGAAGTTTGTCATATCTTCCGCCGGAAAGCGCGCGGGAACTGAGGCCTTTGACGAACCCTTCGAACGTAACGCCGGTATAATAATCCATTCCCCGCGTTTCGCCCATGTCTATTATGACTTTTTCCAGCAGTCCGTACCTTGAGATATCTTCGGTTATCTCCAGCAGGTTGTCCACGGCGGCCCGCGCCCCGGCGTTGACCGTGGCGGCGTCCGCAAGCACGGAGGGATTTCCGAAAAGGGAGGGAGCGCGTAAAATGGCCTCTCTGGCAGGCCCGCCGGCTTTGGCCCTGTCGAGAGCTCCTGCCAGGGCGCTCCCGTCTTTTTTCCCAAGCGCCCGGCGTATCTCCACCCGGTGGCTCTCGTCAAGGTTCAGCTCATCCATAGTGGATTCGATATAACCGACATGGCTGATGGCCATCTGTGCGCTGGGAAATCCCATCCGTAAAAGAGACTCGATGGCCAGTGAAATGATCTCTGCGTCCGCCTCTGGCGAAGAGACCCCCAAAAGCTCCGCGCCCGCCTGATATATCTCCATTTTTCCTACAGTCCCCGGAGTGTGTGACCGGAAGACCGATTCCGCATAGCAAAGCCTGATAGGGAAAGGACGCGACGCAAGCGTGGTGGCGGCGATCCTGGCTATCTGCGGCGTTATGTCAGAACGCAGGGCAAGCGGTTTGCCGCCTCCCGCCGGATCGGAGAAGGTTATAACCTTTTTAAGCGAGTCGGCAGTCAACCCTTTGGACAACACATGCAGAAACTCCATCGCAGGCGTTTCCACGCGGGCGTAGCCGTGACTGTGGAACAGCGCTAGAGCCTTCCGCTCGATCCGCTCTTTTAAGACGGCCTCTTCGTAAAGGAGAGACTTGACCCCCCTTGGAGCGCTGATCATAACCGGACCAGTTTCACGTCGAGCACGTTGACGATTTTTTTCATGTCGGCGAGGTCGGCGGGGGAGGGGGGCGAGTCCACATTGATGATGGCCATCGCCTTGCCGCCCAATTCCATGCGGGACAATTCGAAAGAGGCGATGTTGATCTGCCTGCTACCGAGGAACGTCCCGATGGCCCCGATAACGCCGGGTTTATCGTTGTTTGTGAAGACGATCATCGTCCCCTCAAGGCGGGCTTCCACAAAGAACCCGGCAAGCTTCGTCAAACGCGGTTCCCCGTCGGGAAACACAGCCCCTTCGGCGTACACATCGCCGCCATCGGTTTTAAGCCGAACTCCCACAAGTCCGGCGAAAGTGCGCTTCTCGGAGCTTTTCGTGGTGGAAATGGTTATCCCGCGCGATTCCGCAAGATATGGGGCATTGACGAAGTTGACCGTTTTTCCCACATATGTCTCCAGCAGTCCTTTTATGATGGACTGCGTGACAGGGGCGGTGTGAAGGTCGGTTATCTCGCCCATGTAGGTTATCTCCAGGCTCTTCGGCCCGTCGCCCGCCACCTGCGCCACGAAGGAGCCAAGCTTGTCGCCCAGCGCAAGGTAGGGACGGACAACCGCAAACTGCTCCGGGCTGATTGACGGCACGTTCACTGCGTTTTGTATGACGCCGTTTTTGAAAAAATCCACCATCTGCTCTGCGATGTGGATGGCCACGTTCTCCTGCGCCTCCGCCGTGGATGCGCCGAGGTGTGGAGTGCCGATGACTTCGTCTATCCCCATCAGTGGCGAGTCTTTGGGCGGCTCTTTCTCGAAAACGTCAAGCGCGGCTCCCGCCACTTTGCCGGAGCGTATGGCTTCCGCAAGGGCTTCTTCGTCCACAAGGCCGCCACGGGCGCAGTTGATTATCCGAACGCCTTTTTTCATTTTGGCGAAGGCGGAGGCTCCGAGCATCTTTTTAGTTTCTTGCGTCAGAACGGAGTGAAGCGTTATGAAATCGCTTTTCGCGTAAAGATCGTCCAGGGAAACCAGTTCGACCCCCATTTTGTCAGCCGCCGCCTGGTTGATAAACGGGTCGTGGGCGATTACCTTCATCTCCAGCCCGATGGCCTTTTTCGCCACTAGCGAACCTATTCTGCCGAGGCCGACGACTCCGAGCGTCTTGCCCAAAACTTCAACTCCCAGCATACCTTTTTCCCACTTGCCCGCTTTCATGGATGCGGCGGCTTGCGGTATCTTGCGAGCCATGGAAAGCATCAACGCGATGGCGTGTTCGGCTGTCGTGGTCGTGTTGCCGCCGGGCGTGTTCATCACCACAACGCCACGTTCCGAAGCGGCTTTCACATCCACGTTGTCCACGCCGATCCCGGCCCTGCCGACGACCTTGAGGTTATTGGCGGCGGCCAGCACGTCCCGGGTCACCTGCGACGCAGAGCGTATGATGAGGCCCTCGTACTGGCCGATAACCGCCCCAAGCTCTGTGGGGGACATCCCAATCTTCACATCCACTTCGAAAAGCCCGGAAGCTTTGAGGATGTTTATTCCGGTGTCTGAAAGCTTGTCGCTGACCAGGATTCTGACCAGTCCCATGTAGCCGCCCCCTCTTGTGTTGATAGAATGAACCCAGCGCGCCTGACGGCCCCCGGCCCCCGCCGGGAGCGTTTCAGATGTACCGCGCGTTTAAAACCGCCTGCGCCGCCGCCACGCCTTCGCCCATCCTGACCGGATGGCCATGTTTGGCCAAAGCCATTTCGATGGAGCTTATCGCGGTTATCATGTCGAACGTGTCGAAGTATCCAAGATGGGCGATGCGTATGATCTTGCCCTTCAGGTCGTCCTGTCCGCCTGCGAACGTGACTCCGTAGTTGTCTCGCAAATCCTTTACCAGCTTGCCGCCGTCCACCCCTTTGGGGACGAAAACGCCGGTGGCAGAGTTAGCCGGTGAATCCGGAGCAAGCGGGGCCAACCCGAGCGCGGCGGTTCCGGCGCGGACGGATCGCGCAAGGATGTCATGTCGTTTATATGTGTTTTCCAGCCCTTCGGCGAAAAGCATTTCAAGTATCTTGCGAAGTCCGCAGATAAGGGAAACGGCTGGGGTATAGGCGGTTGTTTTCTCTTTCTGGTTTTTAAGCTCGCGCGCAAGGTCGAAATAGAACTTGGGTTGTTTGACTGTCTTGCTTTTTTTCCACGCTTTTTCCGAAAGCGCAATAAACGCCAGTCCCGGCGGGAGCATGAGAGCCTTCTGGGAGCCGGTCAGCAATACGTCAATGCCCCATCCGTCCATAGGCATGTCAACCACGCCGACGGAGGTTATGCCGTCAACGATGATTAGAGTGTCCTTATCATGCGTAAGTTTGGCCAGTTCCATTATGGGATGGGCTACCGTTGTGGAAGTCTCCGACCCCTGGACGAGTACGGCGGCGATCTTCGGGTTGCGGTTTAACGCCTCGGCCACCGCAGAGGGCGACACGGCCTGACCCCACGGCACGTTGAGCCATTCAACCTTCAGCCCGAATGTCTCGGATATTTTCCCCCACCTCTCGCCGAACTTGCCGGCGTTCACCACAAGCACAGTCTCTCCCGGCGAGAAGAGGTTGACAATAGACGCCTCCATCGCGCCCGTGCCGGAAGAGGCCAGCATAAGCACAGGCTGGCTTGTCTTGTAAAGTTCCTGCAACCCGGCGGAGCATTCCGCGAATATGGAGGAGAACTGCGGCGTGCGGTGGTGCATGATGGCCTTTGCCATTTCAAGGAGCGCCTCTTCGGGAACCGGCGTGGGGCCGGGGGATATCAGGTACTGTTTCTTCATCTCGATCCGATCTCCAATCTTTATTGCTTTTTCCCGGCCCGCGCTGTCTTCGCCCGCCATCGTCAGGGCTTAACGTACAACCGGATACGCTGACCGGCCTCCCTTGTGGCCGGTGAGGGAACGTAGATTATAATGGCTAGCTTAATCATTTTCCAGCACAACCGTGCCGGAAATCATGTCGTGGAGGGCCTGCTTTTTTTTGCTGAAAAGGGCGAGCAAAAAGCCTATATAAAGGAAGAAGCCGCTTACAAAGTAGGATAACGAACGCACGAAAGCCCGGGAGTATCCGAGCTGGCCGCCATTGTCGCAAGCCACCCGGACGCCCATAAGGTATTTTCCAGCCGTCATGCCGGAGCTACCAGTCGTTATGGTGAAATAACCGATAAACGCAAAACTGTGCAAACCGTAAATCATCTCCGCCACGAAAAAAAGCTTGTCGTAATCTTCCAGAAGCGTCATTGCGTCGCCCAACGTGGCCGCTGTTACGAAGGTGATGAAAGCGGCGATGAGCAGGTTGTCGAGCAAATAGGCGAAAAGCCGTTTCGAGAACGAAGCGTACCGTACCTTCTCCGGTATTAGCGGTATGAAGGCCGGAGCGTCGGGAATTGGGGCAGGGGTCTGCCCCTGAAGAGGCGCAAAGCCGGAAGGAACTGGCTCCATACGAAAAAGCCGCTAGAATTTCATTCCCAAGTCGTCGTCGCCTATCTGAAGGTCGAGATCGCCAAGGTCAATGTCTCCGCCTTTATCGTCCTTCTTGTCGCCAAAAAGGTCGTTATCGTCTATGTTTAACTCGATATCCGCGAAATCGAGATCGGGGATTTCAGAGGCTTTTTTCGCTTCTTCGCCGGATAGTTTTATCGTCGGCTCTTTCTGTGGTTGCGGCTCGTCGAGGTTGATTTCCAACCCGCCGATATCATCCATATCCAGTTCCATGGACCTGGTCTTGGACGGCTCGCCTCCGACGACAATCGGCCCACCGCTCTCCTCTTCCAGCGAAATGTCTATATCCTTCATCACTATCTGGCCGCCTTCATCGTCGGATGAATCGAGGCTCAACGATATGCCGCCAGTCTCTTCGGCCGCCGCTGTCGTCTTGGGTTCGTCCTCGCCAAAGGAGAGGTTGAGGTCGCCTCCAGCGTCAAGGTCTTCGCCAAGGTTAAGTGAAAACCCGCTGTCGGACGCGATGGTTTCCATGCCCGGCCCCATGTCGAGGCCGATCTCATCGGTAGGCGGCGCCTGCGGGGTTTCCACAACAGCCGGTTCGCCAAAATCAATGCTTATCTCATCAGACGCGGATGCTACCGAGGCGAGATCCTCCGTAGAATGTTCTTCGTCAAGGAAAGATCCCGTACCGTGGCTGGCGATATCCAAAGCCCCGCCCACAGCCGCGCTTGTCGCCGCGCGCCCCTCAACGAAGGTGAGTACGCCAAGCGACACAGGCTCAAGGAACTCAATGCCGTACTGGCCTTTATGCGCTGTTAAGTCCTTGGAGCATTTACGGCAAGTGTCCAAGTACTCGAAACTTACATAACTACAGTGTGGGCATTTCATGAGTGGTTCCCTTTTAATAATTCGCAGTTAATTATCGTATAAATACATGAAACGGTCAAACGAAATGATACGTTTTATTGCTTGTTGACGCTTTTTTTAGTTTTGACGCCGGTTTTTCTATCAGGATTGCCCTTGAGAGCTGTGTTCTGAGCGGTTATGATTCGTCATGCGCTTAAAAATGATCAAGGCGTTGAGGGTATAGCGATGGCGAAGAAACCGATATCAAGTTTAGCGAGGCTACCGCTCTATGCTCCATCAAATACGAGACAACAAAATGATTACTAGATTGACCCTGAGCAATTTCAAGAGCGTTGGCAAACAGTTCTATGACTTTACCCAGTTTGACCTGTTGGTCGGGCGCAACAATAGCGGGAAAAGTACGGTGCTTCAGGCTCTTGCCATCTGGCAATTTTGTGTTGACGAATTCCATCGTTCCAAGCGTAGTGGTTCCAAAGGCATCCAAGTGGTGCTACCCAACTTTACGGCGTTGCCGGTGCCAGAATTCAATTTGCTTTGGAAAGATAGGGACATACGCCGCTCGCCCAATAAAAAACAAGAATACATT
>JADGAO010000007.1:0-20222 GCA_015231995.1 Nitrospinota bacterium
GCGCCGGGGGGTTAAACCCCCTCGCAACTGCGTTGCGGTCCCCCTTACTAAGGGGACAAACTTGGATTCATGCTGTCCGAGGTGTTCTTCACCTCGGACTCCTAAATGAAAGCTTTTTTGATAAACAAAGACGGCGGGGTGAAGAACACCCCGTCGAGCGCTAAAAGGATCAAGGTTGTCATCCTGAGGGAGTCCTCGACTGAAGGATACGGTTTGTCATCCTGAAGGAGCTTTGCGACTGAAGGATCAAAGTATAAAAGTATATTCTTTTTGATAGATTCTTCGCGTTGCTCAGAATGACAATGATGATCGATTCTTCACTGCGTATTCGCGGAGTTTACCCTGAACCCTGTGAAGGGTTCAGAATAGCAATATGGCGAATGCGTTGACTTATGCAAAGGTCTCCTTGAGATGGCGGGTATTTGAATCATGATCGAAAGGCGTGGAAAAAAACGGCACAGGAGCATCCTGCTGGCGGGCTTCGGCCAGGACAAAATCCACCCCTTGAAAAACGCTCTGGAGGCGTCCGGCTATAAAATCAGCGGCGCGGTAAACTCCAGGGACGCGCTCAAGGCCGTGTCGGAAACGAATTTCGACCTTGTCATAGTGGACGAAGAGACGCCGGAGATGCCCGGCATTTCCTTCGCCGCCATGCTGAAAGCGACGCAGGCCACCAGGAACACGCCCATAGCGATAGTGTCGTATTCCTACAGCGAAAAAATCAGGGAAGACGGTTTCAAGATCGGAATCATCGGTTTTCTGCATAGCCCGTTCACCGAAGGCGAAGCGGTGGATTTCGTGGACTCCCTTTTCTTCTCCGGCAAAATAAACCAGTCGCCGGAAATCCCCCGGATACTGGCCGTGGAAGACAGCTTGCTCATCTGCAAGATGTACAAGGTCATCCTTGCAAAACACGGTTACGACATCAGGGTGGAGCAGGACCCGCTGAAGGCCGAGGAGGTGATAAAGGAATACAACCCGCACCTGATACTGATGGACGCAAACATGCCGGGCATGGACGGGTTCGAGCTTACACGCAGGATAAAGGCCGACAAGAAGACCGAAAACATCAGGGTGATCATGGTGACCGGCGACACGAAAAAACAGAGCGCGGTAAAGGCCCTCGACTACGGCGCGGTGGATTTTCTCACCAAGCCGTTCGACGAGGACGGCCTGCTGGCGCGGATGCGCGCCCATCTCAACAACAAGCGCCTGTTCGACGACCTTACGCGGGCATATCACGAACTGCGCTCGCTTAACGACAGGCTGGAACTGCTTTCGATAACCGACGGGTTGACGGGCCTTTTCAACCACCGTTATTTCCACGAGGAGCTTAACCTGGAGATGGAACGGGCGTTGTCCGCCAAAAAACCGCTGTCGCTGACGCTCTTCGACATAGACCACTTCAAGAAGTTCAACGACACCCACGGCCACAAGGCCGGAGACGCCGTGCTACAGGCCGTCGGCGACGCGATCAAGAAATCGGTGGGCGATGACGAGACTGCGGCCCGGTATGGCGGCGAGGAGTTCGCCATCATCATGCCCGGCGTCCAGGTGGGCAAAGCCATGGAGTCCGCCGAACGCCTTCGCCGGGCGATCGAGGTTACGGAACTGCCCTACGGCGACATGATCCTTAAAGTGACGGTAAGCATCGGCGTGGCTATGTGGGACGGGAAACTCAGCGACCACCGGCTCATCGAGCTTGCGGACAAAGCCCTTTACGAAAGCAAGAAAGGCGGCAGGAACCGCGTGACGGCGGCGGCATAGCGAGAGCCTGGCCGGTGGACGCCCCCGGCAGTGCGCGGCTATCCGGCTTTCAGGAGAACAGCGCCATGTTCCCGCCTGCTTTTTTCGCGCTGTACATCATGGCGTCGGCGCGTTCGATAAATGCGTCCATTTCCTCGCCGTCTTCCATGGTGGCCAGCCCGACGCTGATCGTTTTCACGATTTCCACCTCCACCCCGTTCACTGCCGGGCGGAAGACCTGGGCGGCGAATACGGTTCTGATCCTCTCGGCCACCGCCATCGCTTCGTCTCTGCCGGCTCCTGGCAGGATGACGATAAACTCCTCCCCGCCGTAACGGTAGGCCGTGTCCACATGGACGCGGATGGACTCGGCGATTATCCGGCCAAGCCGCGCCAGCACGATGTCGCCGGCCACGTGGCCGTATGTGTCGTTATAGCTTTTGAACTTGTCTATGTCCGCAAAGAGCATGGACAGCGGTATGGATTGCCGCAAGGCCCGCCCCATCTCGTCGGCGAGCCTCTCGGTGAAATGGCGTTTGTTGTAAAGGCCGGTTAGCTTGTCGGTTATGGAGAGCTTGCGGAGTTTCTCCTCCATCTCCTTGAGGTAGGTTATGTCCTCCAGCACCACCACCAGCGACCTGCTCCCGTCAATGTCCGTAATTGCGGCGTGCGTGGCCAGATATGTGGAGCCGTTTAGCGCCTTGACCTCTATGCTGGCCCGTCCGGTAAGAAAAGCCGCGTCGCAACCCTCGCACCGCTCTTTTAACCCGGCCACGGTTTCCCAGCAGACAGCGCCCATTTTATCTTTCCCGAACAGTCCTTCCATGCGGTTGTTCATGTACGTCATTTTCCCGTCTCTGCCGATTATCGTGACCGCCGCGTCCATCCCCTCCATGATGGCGTTGAGCTTGTTGCGCTCAATCTCGAGGGCGCGTTCGGCCAGTTTCTTATCCGTCACGTCGAGCAGTACGAATACAAGCCCCGCCACATCCCCGCTGAGGCTGGCAAGCGGCGACAGGGTCAGGATAAACGACCTTTCCCCTCCTCCAAGCTCCACGTCAAGCTCCATCCTGCACGGCTCTTTGGACCCGGCCAGGATGGGGGCGCACAGGTTTTGAAGGCCCGTTTTCTCGTCGGCGGCGAGAAATGCGAACAAAGAGCGGCCGACAAGGTCTGCGCTTCTTATGGGCATATTCGAACGGGCCGCGTAGACGTCGAACTCCGCGTTGACCGACTCTATTTTCATCTCGTTGTCGGTGGTCAGGATGATCCTCTGGGTGGAGTCTATGATCGCCTTATGGCGGTCGCGTATCTCGCGTATGCTCTGCGTCTGCCGCTCCACCTCTTCGGCAAGGTCGATGTTCCAGGTTTTAAGCCGGTTGAACGACTGTTCCATCTGTTCGGCCAGCGTGTTGAAGTTGTCCCCCAACCGCCCTATTTCGTCGGCCTGGCCGATATTCACGCGGGTTTCCATGTTCCCCCTGGCCACGCTCTGGACGGCGGCGAGCAGTAGTCGCAGGGGCCTTGCGACCTGGATGTTCATGAACAGCGCCATGAAAACGAACAATACGCTCATGATTCCGAGGTTGCGCGCCAAGTCCGCGCGCAGTTGAGTCAACCTTATGTTCATGGGTTTCATGGAGGCGGAGAAGGAGATGACGCCGAGCGTATAGCCGTCGGGAACCGGCTGGCCGGATCCGTCGGGCGCAAGATGGCACTTGCCGCAACCGGCGACGGACTTGATGGGCATGGCGAAACGCCAGTTCTCATCGTCTTCCCAGAAGCGCTCGTTGCCATCGGCCAGCGAAAGGGTTTCGTTGGCGTGTTCGGCAAGCTCCAGGGGATCCACCCCGTATTGCAAATCCAGCGAACGGCTGTGCGTTATGTGGACGGCGACCCCCTTGAGGTTTTCGTTGAGCTTGACGACAAGGTCTTTGATAAGCGCGCCGCCCTCAGGGGCGCCAAGGACGAAAGTGAGTATGCTGGCTTTGACGCTGTGCGCCAGCTTCTGCGCGTCCCGCTCGTTGGACTCGATCATCTGCCTGCGGACATTGTCGTAGTTCCAGTGGAGCGAGAAGGCTAATAGCGCAAAGAATATCAGGCATATCCCGGCTATCTTCACGCCTAGCTTCTGATGCCAGCGAAGGTCCATGGAGCCTCTTACGCGGTGAATTCGGGGAAGTGAAAACTATCACATTATAATACGATTTTCACTTCATGGGATGATTAAGTAGGGAGCTTTAAAATCGGGGCTGTCGCCAAATGGTGTAAAACAGAAACAACAAACGCTGTTCGAGGCGTTCTTCACCTCGAACTCCTTGTCTTTTAATGTGAGTTTATTCTTTCTTAAGAACGGCGGGGCGAAGAACACCCGCGCCGAGCATTTGGGAGACAGCCCCTTTATCAACACGCCTGCGTTGCGCCGGATTCCATCGTCGGCGGTTGCTGGCGCAAAGGTGATATAATCGCCGTATAAACGGGTATCGAAAGGAGCGTGAAAATGCGCGGGTCTTTATTGGGCGTGTGGGTTCTCATTCTCGCTTTCGCATGTCCCGTTTATGCGGGTACGGTCAAATGGGTGGACGACGAGGGCGTCACACATTTCTCGGATTCCGAATTCGCCGTTCCGCCGCAATACAGGAAAAAGCGGGTGAAGCTCGATGAGGAAAAACAAGCTCCCCTGCGGCGGCAGGCAGAACCCGAAGCCGCGCTACCGGATGCGCCTAAACCCATGTCCGCCGACAAGTATGCAAAACCCGATGCGCCGGAACAGCCCGCTTCCGTTGCGTCTCCCGCGCCGCCCGTAGCCGCGCCGCCACCGGTTCAGCCCTTGCTCGCGTTTCCGCCACAAACGCCCGTTAAGCAAAACGCGGGCGATAACTTCGATGAAGACCTGAAAGACGCGTTCACATCGGGGCTATCCGCCGGCGTCTTGCTGGGGATACTCTTGATCTATCTCGGTATGACGGCCGGGTTGTGGAAGATGTTCGCCAAGGCGGACAAACCGGCGTGGCTGGCGATTATCCCCATCGTAAACATGGTCGTACTCACGCAGATATCGGGCCGGTCGCTGTTCTGGTTCATCATGTTGTTCATACCGTTGATAAGCCTTGTGGCTATTGTGCTGATAAACATTAGCGTGGCCCAACGCTTCGGATATTCGACGGGCATGGGCATTTTAGCGATCTTCTTCCCGTACGTCGCATACCCCATCATGGGTTTTGGCGGTAACGGCTACAGCCGTGGCGACGGACTGGGGATGAATATCTGACTGGTTTTGTCATCTTGAGGGAGCCTTTGCGACCGAAGGATCAAAGTATAATAGAACATTCCTTTGGATAGATTCTTCACTTCGCTACGCTCCGTTCAGGATGACAATGTTTTTGTCATCCTGAGGAAGGCCCTGCGACCGAAGGATCAAAGTATAATGAATATTCTATTGATGGATTCTTCGCTTCGCTCAGGATTACAACGAATACATGTTTTTCAAGAACCTGCTAATCCTTTGTCATATCTTAACCGGGAGACACTACATCCTGTCACGCTAGACTTAATCCGGCATCACTGGCCTCACAATGAGAGAACGTGATCCCGGATAGCCGCCATCGGCGGCTTCCGGGATGACACCCGTGTGGCTCTTCAAGCAAGCGATTTTTAATCGCTCGGCGGGGTGTTGTAGTCCCGAAGGGACGGTCACCCCGCCGTCCGCTTAACGATAAAGAATCGGGGGTGACAACACCCCGATAGCAGTTATGTGATGTGTAGGATGGGCATCATCTTGACTTCCGCTTCTAACATTATTGTATCTATGTTAGCATGATAATATATTAATCTAGTTTGTTTGGTCACATAAAATGTCGTTATTAAGGGATATACAAACTGCGGCTGTCGCCCCTGATACGGACGTAGCCACTCTATTGCGAAAGTGCAAGATACTAGCCGTAAGACTTGGAAACGATGATTTTAAGGCTTGGGTTGACCATGAGCTGAACGGATAAACAATATAGATGATCTTCCGGAGTACCGGGTGCTTCATACTGAATCATACGGCCACTTCTCTGGGGTATTCGGTAGCGGCCTAAATAACGCTCCCATTCCACCTTCCTGTCTTCCCGAAAAGTTAAGAGATCGAGTTTCAAAATCATATCTAATGAATCCCATTAGCTCTTACATATCGCTTATTAATACAAAGACGCGAAATAACGCATATGAGTTTTGGCCCGCAGATATGGTTGCCCATTTTGGACAGAACATTTATCGGGATATGAACTGTCTCAGCGCATGGAAAGTAATTCCCTACAACGCACTAGTAGCGCTAGTTGACACAATAAAAACACGAATCCTGAACTTCGTCCTGGAAATTGAGGGAGAAGCCCCTGACGCTGGTGAGGCGCCACCGAATACCTCTCCTTTACCACAAGAAAAGGTGTCCCATGTGTTCAATACATACATTGCTGGTAACGTCCAAAATGTTGCGACCGGTAGCAGTCAGGTTTCCCAAAGCGGGAATGAAATCGTAATTTTCGGGGATTTGAAAAGTCTTCAGATGTTTCTGGAGTCATATGGTATAGAGGATACTGATATAGCAGACCTTGACAGTGCAATTCAGGAAGATTCAAAAACAATGGATAAGCCCGCACTTGGGAAGCGCGTTCAGGACTGGATTGGAAAAATGGTAGGGAAGGCCACAACAGGTGCATGGAATGTGAGTACATCTGTAGCTGGTACTATTTTAACGAAAGCCTTATCGCAGTATTTTGGCTTGAAATAATACTTCATGAATCAAAAAACACGGATGGCGATACATGAAACCGTTCCGCCAAGGCGCGCATCTGGCGGGTGTTCAGTTTTCTCGCGCCCGACAGGATTTCGGATACGACGGATTGACCGCCCATCTCGCTTCTTAAATCCGTCTGTTCAAGACGGAGCTCGTCCATTAAGTGTCGTAGGATGTCTGCTCCGGTCACGCCTTTGCCGGCTTTGGGGAAACGCTCCCGCTCGTAATTCTCGATGAAAACCCCAAGCGCATCCAGATATTCGGAGACCTCCCTGCGAACTGCGGCCTCCGCTCCCTTCAGCCCCGCCAAATATTCGGCCACCCTGGCGGCGACTTTAAGCATGATGGCGTGTTCCCGTTCCGATCCGATTGGCTTTAACCGGCAAATGGCGGATAGAGCCTCATAAGCAGGCCCGGGGGGGGGTATCTTTTTCCCTTGCAGGGCGTCCTCCCGAAGATCATCGAGCAGTTCAGACATCGCGCTCATTTTCAAACCTTCCATTTCCCCCTGTCATATTCTTTATGAGTAAGCACATGCGTCACCACCACCATCTTCACCCCATACTCGATTACGGTGATACACCTGATTTTATTTCCACCCACGTTGAAAACCATTTTTGTCCCGGCGTAATCCGCCGATGGGAAAACCCGCTTCAATTCCGCAATGGATTTAAAGTCATTCTCGCGAATCAGCCGCACCCATCTGTCAAGCGCGTTACGCGAACCAGGCTGTTTGAGCTTGAATTCCTCCACATGGTTCAAACCGATAAGCCTCATGTGGCTAATATAGCAATATGCTATATTGGCGTCAAGGGGGCGATGCCTTAATTCCCTGATAACTCTGGACAACAGCAAATGTCATGTTGAGCTTGTGAAGCATGAACACAATTGTAGTTGTCCACCTTCGACTGGCTCAGGGGGACAGTTTTCTGATATTTGCAAAGTTATCGGGAAATCAGCGCTGGATAACGATTCTCAATTATTTTTTACCCCGTACCTTGCTTTTTGATAAGGGGGATACTATCTTAACCACTGTTAGCGAGTAAGACCTGTATGCGCTAACAAAAAAGTATACAGGCGCTTTCGCTGGCGGTTTTTGGAAAAAACTAATCGCCTTTTTCGTGTAATTTATTGTTTTTCTAGGAGGATTCTTTAGATGGGTGTAAAGATCAGGCCATTGGGCGACCGGGTGTTGATTCAGCCGGCGGAAGCCAAAGAGACGATGAAAGGTGGGATCATCATCCCCGATTCCGCAAAAGAAAAGCCGCAGGAAGGCGCGGTTGTGGCCGCCGGGCCTGGAAAGATTCTCGAAGACGGCAAAGTGCGTCCGATGTCGGTGAAGAAAGATGACAAGGTCATCTACTCTAAATACGCCGGAACCGAGGTTAAACTCGACGGCGAGGAATACCTGCTTATGCGCGAGGACGACATCCTCGGCATCGTGGAATAACCTTCCGCTCAACTTTCAACAAACCATATACAGAGGTGATTCGATAAATGGCCAAACAGATATCTTACAGCGAGGACGCCCGCCACAAACTTATGCGTGGTATGGACCAGCTCGCCAACGCGGTTAAAGTGACCCTCGGCCCCAAGGGCCGCAACGTCGTCATCGGCAAAAAATTCGGCTCCCCCATCATCACCAAGGACGGCGTCACCGTCGCCAAGGAGATCGAGCTTAAAGACCCGTACGAGAACATGGGCGCACAGCTCGTCAACGAAGTGGCCTCCAAGACTTCCGACGTGGCCGGCGACGGCACCACGACGGCCACCGTGCTGGCCCAGGCCATCTTCCGCGAAGGGATGAAGAACATCACCGCAGGCGGCAACCCGATGGACATCAAACGCGGCATTGACCTTGCGGTCGAGAAGGTCATGGAGAGGCTTAAGAAGATATCCAAAGCCACCAAGGACAAAAAAGAGATCGCCCAGGTCGGCGCCATATCCGCCAACAACGACATGGCCATAGGCGACCTTATCGCCGAGGCGATGGACAAAGTGGGCAAAGACGGCGTCATCACGGTTGAAGAAGCCAAGTCTATGGAGACCGCGCTTGAGATCGTCGAGGGAATGCAGTTCGACCGCGGCTACATCTCTCCGTATTTCGTGACGAACCCGGAGAAGATGGTCGCGCATCTGGAAGATTGTTACATCCTGCTCAACGAGAAAAAAATCTCCAGCATGAAAGACCTTCTCCCCATCCTCGAGAAAGTCGCAAAGCTCGGCAAACCGCTCGTGATAATCGCCGAAGACGTCGAAGGCGAGGCTCTTGCCACGCTGGTCGTCAACAGGCTTCGCGGCACCCTGCAGGTTTGCGCGGTCAAAGCCCCCGGCTTTGGCGACAGGCGCAAGGAGATGTTGAAAGACATCGCCATCCTCACCGGAGGCGCGGTGGTTTCCGAAGAGTTGGGCCAGAAGCTCGAGAACGTCACCCTCGAACAGCTCGGCCAGGCCAAACGCATCACTGTGGATAAGGACAACACCACCATCGTCGAAGGCAAAGGCAAAGGCAAAGAGATCGAAGGGCGCGTCAAACAGATCCGCTCGCAGATCGAAGAGACCACTTCCGACTACGACCGCGAGAAGCTCCAGGAGCGCCTTGCAAAGCTCGTCGGCGGCGTGGCCGTCATCAACGTCGGCGCGGCTACCGAGACGGAGATGAAAGAGAAGAAAGCCCGCGTCGAAGACGCCCTTCACGCCACCCGCGCGGCGGTGGAAGAAGGCATCGTCCCCGGCGGCGGCGTGGCATTGCTCCGCTGTGTCAGCGTGCTTGAGAAGGTGGAAGTGGCCAACCGCGACCAGCAGGTGGGCGTTGACATCATCCGCAGGGCGCTCGAAGAGCCGATCCGCCAGATAGCCAACAACGCCGGGCATGAAGGCTCGGTGGTTGTGCATCATGTGCTTAAAGAGAAGCAGACCGTGGGCCTCAACGCGGCCACCGGCGAGTATGTGGACATGATCGAGGCGGGCATCATAGACCCGACGAAGGTCACCCGCACGGCTTTGCAGAACGCGGCTTCCATCGCAGGGTTGTTGCTGACGACCGAGGCGATGATCGCCGAACTGCCCGAAGAGGACAAAAAAGGCCCCGGCGGCATGGGCGGAATGCCCGGCGGCGGCGGAATGGAAGGGATGTACTAAAACGAAGCGACGCGCCATCCATTTCCCTCCCCTTAACAAGGGGAGGTGGCGCGTAATCGCGCCGGAGGGGTTTAATTAAACCCCCTCGCAACTTCGTTGCGGTCCCCCGAGCTTCGGGGGACAAAGTTGGGTTCAGGGTGTTCTTCACCCCGGACTTATATAAGGTTGCGAAGTTTTAAAAACCGGGGAGCGAAAGCTCCCCGGTCTTTTTTTGTATTATCCCTAATTCCGAAGTTGAGGAAGATTCTTCGCTATCGCTCAGAATGACAGCTACTTGCTTGTCATTCTGAACGGAGCGTAGCGTAGTGAAGAATCTCAAATAAAAAAACGAATCAGCTCTAAATCACTTTCAACTTCAGGATTGGGGATTGTTCAAACAAAAGATGTCAGCTTTTCAATTTATGAGGTGTGGCGTTTTCGATAAACTCCATGAGCTTCTGCGTTTCTCGTACAATGTATTCATTGCCAAACCGTTCCGCATCGGGCTTCCGGTAGATCAACAGCAAGTCTGGCCTGATATGACAGTCACGGTGGTCTTTCCACTCGCCTGTAAGCTGATGATCCCTGCGATTCCCCGCCAGTGGCTGATTATTCGCAAGCGCAGGGATTACTTCTATTAAATCGGTTTCCAGAAGCGCCCGATATGGGCCTTTCGCCTCACGTTTGTAGTCGCGCTTGAATTGGCCGGTGCGTTCAATCGTCCGCATCAAGGTCTGTCATCAAAGCAGACACGCTATCGAACGACTTCAACTTTGCTTTGCGGGCCTCTTTCATGGCTTTGACCGTTTTTGCGTTGGGAATAAGCGGGTCAAAGGGCAAAGCGTGTTCCCTTGCGATTCTTGTCAGCAACATGCGTACGGCGTCCGAAACAGTCAACCCCATCGCGGCAAGCACAGTGGCGGCCTCCTCCTTAACGGCTTCGTCAATACGCGCTTGAACCAGCGCATTTGCAGGCATGACAGTCTCCATTTATTATTGAATTACATTGTAATTCAGGCTGGATGGGAATGCAATACTGCAAATCGCATTAGTTCTTAATGCGTTTACCCCTCCCCTCCTTGCCTTTGCCGGGGCGGAAGCGCTACCTTAATGCCGATGTTAAGGGATGTTCTCTCAAATAGTGGTGAGTGTCTAATTGCCAATGAAAAGCCCTGCTATCGTCATGGCCGCCACTGTACTGATTATCACAGCCTCTCTTTTCGCCGCGTTCGCCGGGACGGACAGAAGCTTTTTCCTTCCCGGCCCGTTAAGCTCCGCCCATTCGAGGTTCACGGAGGGGTGCCTTGCGTGCCACGCGCCCTGGAAAGGGTCTTCGCAGGAACTGTGTTTAAACTGCCATGCGCGCGCAATGACGGCTGATTCACATCCGGCCTCCAAACTGGCCAGCCCGGTGACGGCAAAAGTCCCGCCGGAGCTTTCCCGCGTAACA
The DNA here is from genome assembly GCA_015231995.1 of Nitrospinota bacterium. Taxonomy (GTDB): domain Bacteria; phylum Nitrospinota_A; class UBA7883; order UBA7883; family JACRLM01; genus JADGAO01. The sequence continues at coordinate 11,094 of JADGAO010000007.1, forward strand.
TGCGTGGATTGCCATCGGGAGCATCGTCCATCTTCCGCCAAAGGCTACACCGGGCCTGCCGAACTGTGCCGGTCATGCCATCCCGCGCAGACGCTCAAAGGAGCGCACAGGGATTTCTCCGATTCGTCGTGCCGGACGGTGGCGTGCCACTCGTACCACTCCAACATAAAACCGGCGCAATACTCCGCCGCGTTCAAACATCGCCTGAAATCCGCGTCGCAGACCGTTCCCAAACCCGCGCCGTTGGCGGGGAATCGGCGTATCACCCCGGAAGATGTCGAAAAAATGAAGTCCGACAGCTTCTATAAAAACAACCCCGTCGTTTCCGCCCGGTACGAAATCGGCGCGCATTTCGGGACGCAGGCCACATGCAGGCTCTGCCATATCAATGAAAGCGGCTCTGGCCTTAAGCCGGGAGTGACAGTTTGCGCCGATTGCCATGAACGGCAGGTGAAAACATTTTTGACCGGCAGGCACGGATCGCCCGACACCGTGAATGGCGGGTTGCCCGCGATAGGCCAGGCGGAGAAAATGGGTTGCGGCTCCTGTCACGACGTTCACAGTCTTCGACTGGAGAACGCAGGGAATGCCGCCTGCCTCGAATGCCACACGGACACACACGCCCTCAACCACGAAAAATCCGGCCACAACAGGTATCTGACCGATCCGGTTTTCGAGAACAAGCCGATGAAAGGGGTGGATTGCGCCGGTTGCCACATGCCCAGGCTTGCGGAACTGGACGGACACACCGACCATAACGAGACGCTCTCGTCGTCGTCCAAAGAGCGGATGGCTCTCACAGTCTGCTCCAACTGCCACGGGTTGAGGTTTGCGCTGATGGCCATATATGACGGGGGGACGACGCTGTCCAACTTCACGACCGCGCCATCGAACGTCCATCGCGGGATAGAATATCTCGACTCTCTAATTGGTGGGGTGAATTGATGCGAAGGTTTTTCAACATCGTCCGCAACGTGATGGCGCTGTTCGGTTTTGTCACGATGGTTGCGGTGGTAGCGTCGGGGGGCGGGTTCACCGCCGGGCTTGGCAAATGGCTTTCGGAGTGGGAATACAAAGGCGACTGCGATTACATCCTGCTTCTTCCCGGCGGCGCGATACCAAGCCCTTCGATGCTGATGCGGACATACACCGCCGCCGAAGAATACAAAAAAAACCCTCGCGCCCGCGTCGTCATCTCGCTCAAGGCCGATCCGCCGATAGAGTCTTCGACGATATGGGGAATACGCAAGGAGCTTATGTTCCGTGGAGTCCCGGCGGAATCCATCATCCTGGAGACGAAGGCGACAAGCACCTACGATCACGCGAGATACATTTACGAGGCCCGCATCGGCCATCCGCTCAAAGACAGCTACCTTATAGTGACAAGCCCGTTCCACGTGCGAAGGTCCATGATGGTTTTTCAGGCGAGGGGGTTTACGCATATTTACGCCGCGCCCGCCGAGAGCAGGAAGGAAACCGAAGACCTCGGAGCGTTCAAGGGAATACGGTACGACGTGTGGGGAAGATTGATCGCCGACCTGGGCAACCTGCGTGAGCTTTTCGCGCTTAGTTACTATTTCCTCACTTGGAAGATTTAGCGCCCAGCCGCTTTACTGCTTCACCGTGGGCGCCTGAGCACGGCTCATCGTACCTTAGCATCCTGCCAACACGTCGTCGGGACGGCGGCGTTACATAATACCGGGATCAGGGCGGGCTGTTGCCCGAACATTTTTGCCTCACAGGGTTTATTGATCCACCTTTACGCCTTTTGCACCCCTTAGAAAGGAGAGTTTCGCATAACCAAACGATTTCCATATTTTGTCATCCTGAGGGAACCCTAGCGACCGAAGGATCAAAGTATAATATAATTTTCATTCGATGGATTCTTCGGCTTCGCCTCAGAATGACAATATTGCGAACGTGATGGATTATGCCAAACTCTCCTTACCAAGGAGGGTTTGGGCAACAATCCCGGACGACCACGGCGAAGCAATATCTGATGGGCCAGCAAAATTTTACTTTCCATCCCCGCGCTGGTACACTTTCATTTTTCACAAAGTTAAGACAACATGATTCAACCAGACCAATCGGGACATTTCGGGGCTTTCGGCGGGCGTTACGTCATAGAGACTCTAATGCCGGCCCTCGAACAGCTGGAAGCGGAGTTCGAAAGGGCAGTCAATAACCCGGAGTTCCAACGAAAGCTGGAACGGCTCCGGTCCACATACATAGGCAGGCCGACGCCGCTTTATTTCGCGGAAAAACTGACCAAACACCTCGGCGGCGCGAAGGTTTATTTAAAGCGCGAGGACTTGGCCCACACCGGCGCCCACAAAATTAATAACACCATCGGACAGGGCCTGCTCGCCGTCCAGATGAAGAAAAAACGGATTATCGCCGAAACCGGCGCGGGCCAGCACGGCGTGGCCACGGCGACGGCGGCGGCGTTGTTGAGCCTCAAGTGCGATGTGTTCATGGGTTCCAAAGACATGGAGCGCCAGAAGATAAACGTCTTCCGAATGCGCTTATTGGGCGCCAACGTCATCGAGGTTAACGCAGGGACGAAAACCCTCAAAGACGCCACCAGCGAAGCCATCCGCGACTGGATATCCACCGTCGGCGACACACATTACATCATCGGCTCCGTCGTGGGGCCGCACCCGTTCCCGAAAATCGTGCGGGAGTTCCAGTCAGTCATCGGCAACGAAGCCCGGTTCCAGATAATGGTCAAAGAGGGAAGACTGCCCGACATGGCCGTGGCCTGCGTGGGCGGCGGCTCCAACGCGATGGGTCTCTTCTACCCGTTCCACAACGACGAGGAGGTTAAGCTTGTCGGCGTGGAAGCGGCGGGAATGGGGCTGTCCACGGGGATGCACGGCGCGTCGCTCACAAAGGGCAAAGTCGGCGTATTGCACGGCTCCAAGAGCTATGTCCTGCTCGACGACGATGGGCAGGTGATGGAGACGCATTCCATCTCCGCCGGGCTGGACTACCCGGGCGTCGGGCCGGAACACGCATATTACAAGGATACGAAACGCGCCACTTATGCGACCATCACGGATAAAGAAGCGTTAGCGGCGTTCGAATCGCTCTCGAAGCTGGAGGGTATTATCCCCGCGTTCGAGTCGTCCCACGCCATCGCGCATGTGATGAAGATCGCGCCGAAAATGAAAAAATCGCAGGTGATCGTCGTCTGCCTCTCCGGCAGGGGCGACAAAGACGTGGACACGGCCCGCAAAATCCTCGGCGGGATGGAGTGACTATGGGCAGGATAGGCGAAGCCTTCGCAAAGCTTAAAAAAGAGAAACGAAAAGCCCTCGTAATTTTTATAACGGCGGGCGACCCGGATATCGAGACGACGGTGAAACTCGTCAAAGCCGCCAGTGTCGCAGGCGCGGACATCGTGGAGCTAGGCGTGCCATTCTCCGACCCTCTGGCGGACGGGCCTGTGATACAGGCCTCGTTCCACAGGGCGATAAATGGCGGGACGAACGTCTCCCGCGTGATCGAGGCGGTTAAAAAAATACGCAAGGACTGCCAGGTTCCCATCGTGTTCATGCTCGCCTCCACGCTCGTGATAAACCACGGGGTGAAGCGGTTCATGAAAGACTGCGCCACGGCTGGCGTTGACGGCCTTATCATCCCCGACGCTCCGGTGGACGAGGCGGGGGAGTTCGTCCCATCGGCAAAGGCCAACGGGTTGGACACGATACTGCTCGCCGCGCCGACGTCGTCGGGCGTAAGGCTCAAAAAGATAGCCGATATGTCCAGCGGGTTTGTGTATTACATCAGCGTCACCGGCGTGACAGGGGCAAAAAAAGCGACTGGCAGGGAGGTCTCCGCCGGGGTGAAAAAGGTAAAAAGGCTCACACGCCTGCCGGTACTGGCCGGGTTTGGCGTTACGGAACCGGCGCAGGCGCGGGAAGTGTCGCGCCACGCCGACGGGGTGATAATAGGCTCGCAGGCGATACGTGTCATCGCCGCGTCCAAGTCCAAAGCCAAAGCCGTGGAGAACCTCTCCGAGTTCGTCTTCTCCGTCCGCGAAGCGATGGATAAATCCTAGCTCCCTGTCTAACAATGTTGCGGCGATCTTTGCCGGGCATCACGTCTTGACGCTCGGCGGTAACGATGGTTAATGTTCGGCGGGGTGTTCTTGTACATTTGCAGGGCGAAGTGAAGACGCCATCTTTTTTCCTCCCCGAAGCTCGGGGAGGTGGCGCGTAATCGCGCCGGAGGGGTTTAATTAAACCCCCTCGCCACGTTGTGGCGGTCCCCCGAGCTTCGGGGGGACAAAGGGGTGTTCTTCACCCCGCCGTCTTCGTTTATGAGTCCGATGTGAAGAACACCTCGGACAGCGCAATAACTCTCATTCTGAGTGATAGCGAAGAATCTCGAAAAACTCTTCCAACTTTCTCGGACGCCGCATTGACTGAATACCTCCTTATCGCCATCGTCATCTTCATCGCTGGGGCTGTTCACGGCTCCGTCGGATTCGGGCAGGGCCTTATCGCCATGCCACTTATGGCCTTGTTCATTGACATCAAGACGGTCATCCCGTTATCGCTGTTCAACGGGCTGGTGATAGGCGTAACGCTTGTCCTGCGGTGGCGGCGCAGGCTCGATTTTTCCAAAGCGGCCCCGCTTATCATCAGCTCCATGTTCGGCATCCCCATCGGCGTATATTTCCTCAAGACCTGGGACGCGTCCGCGTTAAAGATGGGCCTTGGCGTATTGCTGGCGTCTTATTCGCTCTATTCGTTGACAGGCGTGAAAATAAAAACCGCTATGAGCGCGGGATGGGGTTACGTGTTCGGGTTTTTCTCCGGGATGGTTGGGGGCGCGTTCGGATTGAACGGCCCGGTCTCCCTGCTATACGTCATGTCCGCAAAGTGGGCGGTGGAGGAGAAAAAGGTGGTGTTGGTGACCTACTTCGTCACGAGCAACATTATGATTCTCATCCTTTATTTCGCGAGCGGAGTTCCGATGACAGCGCCCGCCACATACGCCGCCATCTGCGCGCCCACCGCGATTGCAGGCGCGATGATCGGCGCGATGTTTTCGGATCGGCTTAACAAAGAGACGCTGGAGCGGGTGATTTACGGGTTGGTGTTGATTATGGGAATTACGTTGATGGTTTAGATACATGCTTCAATAGTGGTAGCGAAGCTGGAGAATGATGACGACGCCCTCAGCGTCCACCTTGTACACAATACGGTGCATATCGTCAATCCTGCGTGACCAACAACCAGCCAGCCCGTGTTTTAACGGCTCCGGTTTCCCCACTCCCTGAAAAGGGTCGCGATGGATTTCCTTGATTAGCTCATTAATTCGCGCAAGCTTCTTACGATCGGTATTCGCCCAGTACTGGTAATCGTCCCATGCGCCGGGGGTAAAGCTAATCACCAGCGATCAGCTTCCGCTTTTTGACTTTACCCTTTTCCGCATCCCGAACCGCTTTCAAGAGGCGGGCGGCGTTTGCAGGGCTTCGCAGAAGATACGCGGTTTCTTCGAATGCGTTGTAATCGGCCAACGACATAAGCACGGCCGATTCCCCGTTCTGCCTGGTGATAATCACGGGCGCATGATCCCGGCTTACCTCGTTTATCGTCTTGGCAAGTTTATTCCTGGCCGTAGTGTAAGTCATCGTTCTCATGGTAATGCCATAACATTGTACATGTCCATATTATCGGACAGGGGGTTGGGTGGGACAAGGATTATTTTACGATTGATCCTTCAGTCGCAAAGCTCCTTCAGGATGACAAAGAACAGAATCCCTCAGGATGGCGGCATTGTCATTCTGAACGGAGCAACGCGAAGCGAAGAATCCATCGAAGAGAATGTTCTATTATACTTTGATCTTTCGGTCGCAGAGGCTCCCTCAGGATGACAACGGGTGGCTCCTTGTCATTCTGAGCAAAGCGAAGAATCTATCTAAAGAATAATTTGTTCTACTTTGATCCTTCGGTCGCAGAGCCTCCCTCAGGATGACAAATAAGAAGCCCCCTCAGGATGACAAAATGACGCTCCCTCAGGATGACCGCAAAAAACCGCCCCTCGCTCTATCAATCCACCTGCAACACATGCAAAGCGGAACTCAAAATATCCGCCACAATAAGGTTGCCGCCCGCAAACTGCGTTCCGTACGAGACGCTGGAGCATTGGGTCAGCGGATAATCCGTGTCCGCGTTTACTAGCGTGGATATCTGCCCGGCGAAGGCTCCGGACTGGTCGTACACCGAGACTCCCAACGACGTGGAGACAAGCAATGACAGGCCGGGGCCATACGCCAACGCCAATGGTTTTACGATGAACTCTCCATTGAGAGGCATGCCGTTTTCTTCGCCGGAAGCCATTTTGTAAACGGACTCATCCGCCAGCGATACGATAGCCACGCCCCCATCCCGCGCGGAAATACGGCGGTATTTTTTCGGAGGCGTCGCAAGGCTCCGGCTCGACGAACGGTCCGCCGATATCCACCACACCTTGCAGTTCTCCCCGTCGAGCGCCCACAACGACCCATCCGCGTTCAGACATGCGGAGACGGCTGTTTGCGGACCCGCGCATTTGAGCGTCTCGGCGAAATCACTCACATCTCCGGTTTTAGGGTCGAGCGTTTTGAGCCTGCATCCGATAGCGGGACGGGAATGATCCGGGGACTGCGCGAATAGTATCGTCCCGTCGGGCATAGCGACAAGACCCATCGCCGTCACAGGTTTCCCATACAGGATCGAAACGGCCCCTGTCTCTGCGTCCAGCAGATAAAGCGTTTGCGCGAGATGATCGTAGATGACCGCATGGGTAGAGTCTGTCATGCAAAAAGCGTTCGGCCGTATCCTCAAACCATCAACGGGGCTGGCAAGTTTTATCGTCTCGACATATTTTATCCGCATACCCGCAATGGCTGTGGCATCGGAGCCTTTTGTCAAAACCAGCCTATTCGGGTTTTTGTCCAGAATCCGGCTCTCCTTTGCCATCTGCGCCAAGTGTGGATTCTCGCCATTGGCTTCGATAGCCGCAGTGATGAAACGCTTCGCCAAATCTTCTTCCCCCGCAAGCCTCATGGCTTTGGCGAGAGGCCCCGTACCATCTCCCGTGGCAAGGGCCTTACCAGCCGCCACAGGATCGGGCGAAGCTTTGATTTCCTCTGCGATCAATCGCGCAAGTTTCAGGGCTGTCTGGTTTTCCGAAAACCCGAACATCGTGTGATAAACCTGTTTCAAATAGGCCAGCCGCGCAGGGAGAGGCATTCCGCCTGCGGAGACAGCGATCATCTTCACGCTATCCGTTTCCGTCTTCCAGCACGACAAAGTCGCAAAAAGACTGATGGCCGGTTGCGTGAACAGTGACAACAACCACGTCCTGCGGTGGGCGAGGGGGGACGGAAGAATGCTCACGCCTGTCCATATCTTTTTCGATCCCGGTATCATGGAGAGCGATTTGCGCAGATAGTCAATGTGATCGCCCAGCATGATCAGCGATATCAACGCCATGACACAGGACGGATCCGGAAGGATCATCCCCTCGCCCACAGCCTTTATCAGGCTGGCTTTCACGCCCTCGTAGTCCGCCAGCCGCAGGTTAAGTTCGTTGAGTAAAACCTCTTCGATCTTCACAGCCTCGGCGGACGGCGAGTCTTTCCGCCCGGCCTTTTCCAAAGCCGTGGCCGCCCCGGCTATGGTAGTGACAAGGGTGTGAAACGCCAATTGGCGTTTGCGGATGATCGTGCGCAGTTGGAACAGGCTCCAGGAATATTCGCTCTCGATAGCTTTGTCCGCCAATCCTTTTTGCCGCGAGTTGGACAGCTCGGCGTGATTGCCCATATGGACGCCGGACATCTCCATAAGCTCCCGCTCCGCTTCGGAAACAGTCTGAGCCGTTTTCTCCGCCTCTGCGAGGCTTGCGCCAAGGAACGCGGCCATTTGAGCGCCCTCCGCCTGCGACGCATGAACCAGAAGGAAGGATCGCCAGTCGGCAAGGGTTCCAGCCCCTTTACCCGGCGACAGAGGCTCCGGCGATCTCTCAAGAACCTGCGGGCCTATCTCATACAAACTTATTTGGCCCGCGCTTGCGTCAAGATGGCGGAAAGCCAATCGTCGTCCAGCCTCGGCCCAAACCGGGGAGCCTTCGCATGAAATCCCAGCGGGTAATGAGACTCTCGTTTTTTCCCACGGACGATCCACATCAACAAGCGCCGCCGGTTGGCCGGGCGAGAAAACCATCACCACCGATTCCGAAACCGGCGTGACCGAAGTGGGGTAGAAACGCTCGTCGGGCCGGGTTTCAAACGTCGAGATATCCAACGTGGCGGCAAACCCGCCGTCCGCGCCGAAAATCTGGAGACGGCGGTTGTTCGTGTCGGCGACGATCAACCTTCCATCGGAGAGGCGCGCAAGCCCCTGCGGGAAGAAAAGACCCCTTTTGCCCTTCGCGTTCCCGAACACATAATCCACAAGGTTGTTTGCGATAATCTCGTTGTCCAGCGACATACGCGAGCCTATGACGGAAAGAACCTGCCCCGTAAGGCTCATCAGCTTAAGCCGGTGGTTACAACGGTCGAGTACCCAGAAATTCCCCTCCGCTGTAGGGACTATCGCTGTGGGTTCGTTGAACTCGTCGGGGCCTTCTCCGATCTTGCCGAATTGCCTTACGAACGCCCCATCGGGATTGAACACCTGTATCCGGTGGTTCCATGCGTCGCAAACCACGATCTGCACTCCATGAGAGCTTTCCACCATGGCAATGCCGCGCGGATAATGGAATTTGCCCGGCTCCGCCCCTTTGCCGCCGATTGCGAACATGAACGCGCCTTGCCTGTCGAGCGAGACGAGACGGTGGTTGAATTCGTCAGTGAGCAGTGTCGACCCGTCCGGCCCCGCAACTATTGAGCGGACACACAGGATGGACGGTTCAGGAACACCCGTGACAGGCGTATGGCCAATGAGTCGGATTGATCCCTGAATAGCGGCGTCGTTCATTTTTGGCTCCCGGGTGTATCCCATTTCGCGGATATATTATCACGGCTGGAAACGGGCGATGAACCGGCGAATATTGTCATTCTGAGGCGAAGCCGAAGACAGCAATCCTTTTTCTATCAACTCCACTGCGCCATGCAGGTTCTCGACAAACGCT